>SKPJ01000306.1 GCA_007119595.1 Myxococcales bacterium | reverse complement strand
GAGGACGTGTACCGAGGACGTGTACCGAGGACGTGTACCGAGGACGTGTACCGAGGACGTGTACCGAGGACTGAGCGACCGGAATCCTGTTCTCGCGATCGAAAACCTTCAAACTCCATTACGTCCCCATTCTGCGCGTACTTCGGCTGATACGTATCGAGTGGGCCGTGGGGGAGGTGGCGAACGCGCTGTTAAGCGTTCGTCGGAGGGGGCACCGGACAAGCGTTGTGATCGGTCGCTTCTCCGTTGCCCCCTCACCACTCGCTTTGCTCGTGGAGCTCCCCCACCGGGGAGCAGATCTCGAGGTGTCGATGTCGGCACGAGGGATTCGGAGCAACGAATACCGATCATCGTGGATCACACCCGTGATCCCGGGATGAGCCAGCCAGTCCATATTGAGACTGCGATGCGGCGCTATCTATCTTTTGATATTGTTCGGAGCATCCACCGCGGACCGAGGTCATCTATGTGGCGTTACCTGAGTCATCGACGCATCTTCTCCAGGTTGGTTCCAATATTCACGACCTGTTTTGTTGGCCTCCACCTATGGGGATGCACCGGCGAACTCGCTAAGGCCGAAGAAGATGATCAATCCGAAGACCAATGCGTCTCCGATGTCGACTGCCTCGACGACGCCAACCATATGGGCGACGTAGGTGCAGATCGTGATGGTGACGCCAGCCAAACACACGATGCCGACGATGATACCGACTCCGAACAATCCGAGGAGCTGGCCACGGTCACGACCCGTCCCGTGACATCCATCACCATTGACAGTGCCCATAGCGGGGGCGAAGTCCTCGATGAGGGAAGTAGCCACGTCACGACTCGCGGGATCTGCTGGAGCAAATCGCAGGCCCCGACCACTGACGACGATCTCTGTCGCTTGGTCGGGCAGGGACCGGGAGAGTTCAGCGCCGAAATTTCCGATCTAAGTGCCGATACCGATTATCTCGTACGTGCCTTCGCCATCAACGCCACGGGAACCTCCTACGGCGACGAGCAAAGCTTCACCACTGCCACTGAGCAACAGATAACCGTGCCCACCGTCATAACGACTTCGGTGACTGCAATCGCCACCAACTCGGCACAAGGTGCCGGGGAGGTCACCGCCAGTGGCAACGCAGAGATTAGCGACCGTGGATTGTGCTGGGCTACGCACGACCAGCCCACTACAGCCGATACCTGCGCTACGGCCGGCAGTGGCGTCGGCGAATTTAGCATCGAGATGGCTCCTCTTGAGCCGGATGCGGCCTATTTTGCCCGTGCCTACGCCACCAACTCGGAGGGAACGGCCTACGGCGAGTCCGTCGGTTTTCACACCGAAGTCGGCGTGGTCTCCTGTGGTACGGTCACCGATATCGAGGGCACGACCTACGAGGCAGTCCAGATTGGCTCGCAATGCTGGATGGCTGAAAACCTCCGAACATCGACCTACCGCGACGGATCGACCATCGAGAACATTACGGACGACTTGGCCTGGGGGCCCAGTTCTTCAGGGGCCTGGGCGTATTATAATAATGATGCCAGCAACGCCGAACCCTACGGCATGATCTACAATTGGTATGCTGTCAGCGACCCGCGGGGGCTGTGCCCCGATGGCTGGACTGTGCCCAGCGACGAGGATTGGAAGACCCTCGAGTTGGCCCTGGGAATGTCCCAGTCGGAAGTCGATGCCACGGGCCACCGAGGGGGAGATGACAACACCAACCCCGGGGGCTCTCTCAAATCCACGGGCACCGAACACTGGTTGGAGCCCAATGAAGGGGCGACCAACACCACGGGATTCTCGGCCTATCCCGGTGGCGATCGCAATCCAGGCCCCGACGAGCCCGGGTTCTGGAGTATGAGCTACAGCGCCTATTTTTGGACCGCCACCGAGTTGGGAAATGACCATGCATGGATGCGAGGCCTGAGTTACGCCCAGACCAGCATCGATCGCGCTACGCCGGCAAAGAATTGGGGATTCTCGGTTCGCTGCGTACAGTGAGGCCCAATCCACTCTTGGTTTCGTCCCGGGCAGTGTTGTCCTCGGGCTACTCCAAGAATGCAATGACATGCCGAGAATGGGGCAGCGTCAATTCCCTTCGAAATATCCACGCTCCCACCCGATGGAAGAAAGGGGTGAAAAATATTTCACTAGTAGCGCTGCGGCCAATGGCTACTATTGGACATGCTCACGCTGATCCGCTTCTGGGAGTAGAATGATGAAAGATTGCTTTTTTCCGACTCGTCGTTGCTCCGCTCTTCTGGTGGCTATCCTTTTGGCTACTTTTGGCTTATTGGCCGCTAATGGCTGTAGCGATAGTGCCGGCCCCGAAGGCCCGTCTACCGATAGCGAGACCCACTGGATGAAACCCTGCGTCGATAGCTCTGATTGTGGGGAAGAATTGGAGTGTCTGTGCAATATGTGCACCACCCACTGCGACGAGGACTGTGCGGGCCTATTCGATGGCGCCGTCTGCGTGCCTGGTCCTTCGCAATGCGAACCCGATACTGGGTCGATCTGCCTACCGAGTTGCAGCGACGACGACGAATGCGGCGATGGCTACGAATGCAGTGAAGATGTCTGTGTGCTCATCGAAATTTCCGGCACCAACCAATCGGACAACTCCGGAGAGCCCACGGAATCGGAAAAACTGGACCTATTGTGGATGATCGACAATAGCGGATCGATGTGCCGCTCTCAGGAGGTCGTCCGCGACAGCATCGATGAGTTGGTGGAGCTCTTTGTCGAACGCGGTGTCGACTTCCAGATGGGGATCACCACCACTCATATGGTCGATTGTGACGATCCGGATAAGCAATCAGTATGCGCTCGCGAGCCCGTGGCCGTCGCCGGTCATCTTCAATCTACGCCCCAACCGATTCCGGGCTTTGATCCGGCCTGTTACTACAGCGTCTACGGCCCCGACGATTCTGACGTGCAAGCTGGCGAGGCTCAACCCGGGGACCCCAATACGAAAAACCTCGACCCCGTCGTCGCCAATATCGAAACCGCCGTCGACTGTACGGACAACCCCGAGGAGTGGTCCCATCTGCTCGACTTCGATGAAGCCGAGCTGCGATGCGCGCAACCCGGCGATCCCCTGGTCCCCCTCGAAGACTGCGATCCGGATGGCCCTCATTTGAGTGAGTTCTTCCCCGATCCCGATTCCTATCGCGACCTTCCGAAGGTATTTCGCGCCGCCGATTACCAGGACGAAAACGGGACTGTCGACGTCGATGAATTCCGCCGTGATTTTGCCTGCGCCAGCATGGTCGGAACCCGCGGATACGGCATCGAGCAGGGCCTCGCCGCGGTCACCAAAGCGCTCTCCCACGATTTGACCGGCGGTCCCAATGCCAACCCCGACGACTATCCAAACGCCGGCCTTATCCGACCCGACGCCAATACGGGGATCATCTTCGTCTCCGACGAAAACGACTGCAGTCACGACGGTGGACTCGACGAGCAGACCCAGTGCGGAGTCCATAAATGCACGATTGAGGAGAATAAAGAGGACGAAGGTCATCTGCTGTCGGTCGATGACCTCTATGCAGACTTTATGGACAATCTCGCCGCCAGCCGGGGCGTTGAAACGATCGATCCCAATTCCGTGCTGCCGGCGTCCATTCATGCTCCCTATCAAAAGGTCGAACCCGCCGATGTCCCCAACACATGCCCCGACGAGCCGTGGACAGCGAGTCCCTCTTGCGAAACCGAAATGGGACGCGGCTGGTCGGGGCACCGATATGAATACTTTCTGCGAAATTTCGAATTCTTCTTCCCCGAAGCCTATGAATCGGATCCACAAGCGCCGCTGGACGGATTGATCTGTCACGACTTTTCCGGCGCCTTTACCGTACTCGCCGAATATCTTGCTTCCGGTGCTCCCGACGATTGATCAGCAAGCTTGGAGTTTGGGCCATTTTCAGGCGATCGCAGCCCCCTCGCGGGCAATGGCAGATCTGATGGAATTTGATCGTGATACGAGGCCATGTCGAATCAACGATGGGTATCCATCCAACGCTGTGCAAAATCCACGATTTCCGGTTGCGAAAATAGTCGCGCTTCGGCCTCACCGACAGTACCCTTCTTAATCTCGTGGATCTGCTCGAAGACTTCGCCGATTGTGGCGAAGTCTTCGGCGTCGTGGTCGAGATCCTCGTAATCAATCCAGCGCCGTTGCCCATCGACCCGCATGGGACAACCCACCTTCGTTCGGCGATCCCGGGCGCCCGTCCAGCGGTATTCGGCCAGGTGAAGCGACGTATTGCTGTCGTGCCCCACGCCGAGTAGAAGCACGTAAGCGCCGATGTCGTATAATCGACCGAGCGGCGTGTCTTCCCCGAATCCATTCGATAGGCTGTGGGCGGCGACGATGGCGTCTCGATGCTCGCCCCAGGCGGCAAATGAAAGTTGTGGATGGCTGCTTCGTCGCACCCCCCTGCCCTTGCGGAATGCCTCGGGAATCACCCCCATACCTCGGGTTGTGGTCAGAGCCGGATCGAAGACAGGCATCTCGTCGCGAATCGTCTCCCACCAGCTCTCGGGCACCGGCGGATTTTGCCAGCCCGCCGGGTCGGTCAAATGCGTGGCATGGGTCGGCATGACCAACGTACCGCGATTACCGACCGTCTCCTGGAGCGCCTCGATCACCGCCTGCGGCCCACCGCAGACCCACCCGAGGCTACCCAAGGAGCTGTGGATGAGCAGTGTCATCCCCGCTTCGATGCCGAGTGCGCGAAAGTCTCGCAATAATCGACTCTTGGTGACCAGTTCTGTAGTTGATGGATCGTTCATCCCATATCTCGTCGCAATACAGAAACAATGTCGAGTAGCGAATATCGCCAACCCGACGACATCGATACTCCGTCCCGCACACAACCGGTGCTGCGAGAGCTTCTCATAGGGGAGTGAACCTCGCCAATCGGAGATCGTCGTCCACACCCCGTATTAGGTGTTCAAAAGACTTTGAACACCGGTGGTTCAAGTGTTATACGGAACGCGATTTACCCTCACACACAAGCCGAAAATCGGTGTTGTAATCGACAATTGAGATGAGGCATTAACATGGTTTCCGAGATATTTGACGAGTCGGCCTGGCGCGAGGTGCCGGAATTTACATTTGAGGATATCACGTACCACCGGGCCCGGGAGCAGGGAACAGTGCGAGTGGCCTTTGATCGCCCGGCGACGCGAAACGCCTTTCGGCCTCAGACGGTGGACGAGTTGTATCGCGCCTTAAACCACGCCCGTCAGCAGCCCGATGTGGGATGTGTGTTGATCACCGGAAACGGCCCGTCCGCAGAGGACGGGGGGTGGGCATTTTCCTCCGGTGGCGACCAATCGGTGCGCGGCGACGACGGCTATCAATACGGTGATGACGGCAATGCGCCGAGGCTCGGGAGACTGCATATTCTGGAAGTGCAGCGGCTGATTCGCTTTATGCCGAAGGTCGTCGTCGCCGTCGTGCCCGGCTGGGCCGTCGGCGGCGGACACAGCCTTCACGTGGTCTGCGATCTAACCATTGCCAGCGCAGAACACGCCGTGTTCAAACAAACCGACCCCGACGTGGCCAGCTTCGATGCCGGCTACGGATCGGCACTTCTGGCCCGGCAGATCGGACAAAAACGGGCCCGTGAGGTCTTCTTTTTGGGAAAAAATTACGGCGCTGAAGAAGCCCTCGAGATGGGAATGATCAACGAGGTCGTCCCCCACGAGGAACTCGAGCTCCGGGCCCTGGAGATTGGGGAGACCATCAATTCGAAGAGTCCGACAGCGATGCGGATGCTTAAATTTGCGTTCAACCTTCCCGACGACGGACTGGTGGGACAACAGATTTTCGCCGGCGAGGCGACTCGACTCGGCTATGGAACGGAGGAAGCCGTGGAGGGAAGACAGGCGTTTTTGGAGAAGCGACCTCAGGATTACTCGGATTTCCCCTGGCATTTTTGAGCATCACCGTGAGCGAATCAAACGCCATCGAGACAGGGGAGAATGCCGACCTTATCGACGCCTTCGTCGATACCAGTCAAAAGGAGCTGGCGGTCTACCGCCGAAACGCCGCCGGCGAAGAAATGCTCGCCATTGGCGTCTGTGAAAAACCGGAAAAACAACGGCGTCGGATCTTCTGGCGTGCCTTTGACGGGTGGCATCGCGTCGACGGCGACGGGCGATGGTCTTCGTTTGACCGCAGCTTCGAATTCGTCCCGCGGATCATGGCGCTTCGCCAGGGCGACAAAGCCCGGACCGAAGTCGTCGGAAGCGAGGCCCGAGAATTTGCCGCCCTCCTCGACAAGCGAAAAAAACCACCGGAAGACGAGGTCTTCGTCACCGATACCAAAACACTCGATGAATCGTCCTTTGTAGAGGGTGTGCGACAGGTGGTCGACGAGGGCGTTGTCTTAAAGGGAGTCTTCGCCCGGCGCCTCGTGGTGACGACGGCAAGCCCGATCTCACCGTCGGTGGTGTTGAAGCGCCTGGCCGATGCCTATCCGTCGTGTACGATCTTTGCGATTTCACCCGGGGATTCGCTTTTTCCGGTCTTTGTGGGAGCCACTCCGGAACGACTGGTCGAGATCGACGACGGCGTGGTGAAGACGATGGCTCTCGCCGGAACGACCCGCCAAGAAGAGGGAAGAAGCCTTCGGGAGGCGGAAGTCGCTCTCTTGAAGAGCGCCAAAGATCGAGAGGAACACCGCTTCGTGCGGGATATGATCGTCGATATCCTGAATCGCTATTGCCGGACGGTGAAGGCTCAAAAAGAGCCGGATATCTTGAGGCTCGGTGAGCTATCGCATCTGCATACGGCGATTCGCGGAGAACTCGAAAGGGAGCTCGGCATTTTGGATGTCGCCACCGAGCTCCACCCGACGCCGGCGGTGTGCGGGACACCCCGAAAAAAGGCCCTGGAGGTGATCCGCGAGGTCGAGGGCTTCGATCGGGGATTGTACGCCGGCGTATTGGGCTGGACCGACCCCGCGGGCAATGGCGAGGCAGATGTGTTGTTGCGCGCCGGGCTCATCGATAACACGCAGGCCACGATGTACGCCGGAGCCGGAATCACGGCGGATAGCGAACTCGCAGTGGAGTGGCGCGAGACGGACCAGAAATTTCAGCCCCTTTTGGAGGCCATCACCGGGGGACGGCCATGACCACGGCGCGTTGGCAGAAAAATGCAAATACACTGTGGGCTTACGCCTTCGTCGACGAGTTGATCCGCTGCGGGATAAAGCGAGTCTGCATCTCACCGGGTTCGCGCTCGACGCCGCTGGTGGTGGAATTCGGAAGGCGAGCAGAAATCGAGGATATCTCGATCATCGACGAGCGCTCGGCGGGGTTCGTAGCGCTCGGTATGGCAAAGGCCTCCGGCTGCCCGACGGCTTTGTTATGTACGTCGGGGACGGCGGCGGCCAATTACTTTCCCGCCGTCTGTGAGGCGTCGGCCGCCGGGGTGCCCCTATTGGTGTTGACCGCCGATAGACCGCGGCAATTGCAGGATGTGGGGGCGTCACAGGCCATGGACCAGCTCAAATTATACGGCGACCATGTCCGGGCTTTCTTCGAGGTGGGACAGGCGGAGGCGACAGCCGATAAGATGCGCTATCTTCGAGCACTGGCCTGTCGGGCGCTGGCTCAGACACAAGGACAAGAGCCGGGACCGGTGCACGTAAATCTGGCATTTCGAAAACCCCTGGCGCCGCTCGCTATAAAGCCCGAAGCAGTCGACGGCGTGCCGCCACAACTGGCGAAAGAGGCACCGACGGCGGTGCACGGCCGCGCCGGTGGCGCACCGTTTTTGCGGGTCGACGCCGCAAGCGCCGGTGCAGATCCGGCGGTGATTGAAGAGTTCAGCCAGCGGCTCTGCAGCGCAGATCGCCCACTATTTTTCGTGGGTGCCGTCGAAGGGCGCCACCGATGGCGCTCCCGATTGTTGCAACTAGCACAAGAGCAGGGGATTCCCGTCATTGCCGAAGCACCGTCGGGACTTCGCTACAGCACAGAAGACGGCTCATCGGCGCCGCCGGTGGTCACTGGCGGTGACTTCTTGGTCCAGAGCGGGTTCTACGAACAACAGGGAGCGCCGGATCTGGTGGTTCGCTTCGGTCTAGCGCCCATCTCCTGGCCGATGCGAAAGTGGTTTCCGACACTGCGAAAGGCGGAGCATATCGCCGTCTCACCACGGCGTGGACCGGCGGACCCGGAGCACCTGGTGAGTTGGAAAATCCGCTGTGACGAGACAACGCTTTTGGAGGCCGTCTGCAAAGAGGTCGAAGGTACCGACCCGCCCGGCAGAGCGAGATGGCTCGAGGCCCACCAGCGGGCCGAAGAACTGGTCCGCCGCGAGTTATCGGAGCACCTCCGGGGCACAACCGAGTTGTCGACGCCGACGGCCTGGCACGTGCTGGGAGAATATTTGCAACCGGGCGCCGCCCTCTTCGTATCGAATAGCATGCCCATCCGCGACGTGGAGGTCTTTTTGGGCGAACCCCGGGGGCCCGTGGAGATATTCGGGAATCGGGGCATCAACGGCATCGACGGGATTGTGTCGACCGGGATTGGACTCGCCGCCGCACGCGAGCAAGGACCGACGGTGATCGTCTCCGGTGACGTCGCCCTTCGCCACGACTTGAGCGCGTTGCTGCTGGCTAAAGAGCTCGACGCAGACGCCACAATCCTGGTTCTCGACAACGGTGGTGGAGCCATCTTCGACTATTTGCCGCTGGCCCGTTGCGGTGAGCAGGAAAGTGCCTTCGGGGAGGCCATTGAGGCGGTTTACGAGCGGCATTTTCGCACACCCCACAGCTTGCCCGACAAAAATTTATCCAGTGACGATTTGCCCCATGACAACCGGTGGTTCAGCTCCGTGGATTTCGCATTTGCGCGGACCACTGAACAGCTTCGCGATGGACTGCGCGCATCGATGGATAGCTCCGGCCTACAGGTATTGATGGTCCAGACAGACGCCGAAGAGGATCGACAGATGCGACTGGCCATCAGTCAACAGATCAGCCGCGCTGTCGCCATGAGCGGAGAAGAGCGATGAGTGCACATCCAGAGAGTGGCCAGAAAGCCGAGATGGCTCCTCTTCATGCCTGGACGCTGGCAGCGCGGCCGAAAACTCTGGCGGCGGCGGCGATCCCGGTGCTGGTGGGAACGGCCGTGGCCGTCGACGCGGCGGCCTTTGCGCTGTGGCCAGCGCTGGCGGCCTTCGTGGGGGCCGGGCTGATACAGATCGGCACGAATTTCGCCAACGACTATTTCGATGCCGAAAGCGGAGCAGATAACGAGGACCGCCTGGGCCCAACCCGGGTTGTGCAGGCCGGGATCTTATCTGCCAGAGCAGTCAAGCGAGCGACGGCGCTGACCTTTGGCCTGGCGGCCCTGGTCGGGATCTATCTGGTGGTTATCGGGGGATGGCCGATACTGGCCATCGGCGTTGCGTCCATCCTCTCCGGTCTGGCTTATACGGGAGGGCCCTATCCGCTGGGTTATCATGGACTGGGAGATCTCTTCGTCTTCATCTTCTTTGGACTCGTAGCGGTCACCGGCACGTATTACGTGCAGGCCCTGAGCTGGTCTGCGGGGGCACTGGTGGCGGCGATTCCGATCGGATTATTATCGACGGCGATCCTGGTGGTGAATAATTATCGCGATATCGAGACCGATCGAGAGGCCGGTAAAAACACATTGGCCGTGCGTCTGGGCCCCCGGGCGACGAAGTGGCAATACGCCCTCTGTCTATTCGGCGCCTACGCAATACCGGTGGTACAATGGGCCTTATTTGGCGCTTCGAAATCTCTGTTGTTGCCACTGTTGAGCCTCCCCTTGGCGGCGGTGACAATGCGTGGTTTGTGGCAACGACAGGGGTCCGCGCTCAACTCGATATTGGCCCGCACGGCCGGTGTGCTCACCGTATTCGGAATCCTCTACTCGGTTGGATATATGCTATGAGCTCTTTTCTGCGCAACATGGGCGGAGAAGACCTTCGAGTCGGCGCTTTCCAGGGCCGCGAAATAGCGCTTCGATTGGCTCGACCACTGGTGACGAGCCAGGCGACGATGGAGCGGCGTCGAGTGCTCATCGTAGTTTGCAAACTCTGCGCCGGCGGCGCCGACGAGGCGCCGGTATGTGGTTTCGGGGAAGCGGCGCCACTTGTGGGGTGGAGCGAAGAGAGCGTCGACGATTGCCTGACGGCCCTGGGAACAATCGAAGAGGCGACCTCCGGGATGCAACTCGACGAGTTCGAAGACGTATTGAACGGCTTATCGACGTTGCCGTCGCTTCGCTTCGCCCTAGAGGGAGCCATCATCGACGGGCTCGCACGGCGGCGCGGGCTGTGCCTTCGAGATATCTTCGTCGACGTGGACCCACAGCCGGTATCGACTCCGGATTCCATCGCCGTGCAGGCTGTGATCGGCGACGGCGACAAAGAGCAGACCGTTGCGGCCGTGAAGGCGGCGATAAAAGGTGGCGCGAAGGCACTAAAACTAAAGGTGGGAGTGGCCTCGGCAGAAGAGGACTTTCAACGACTGGCGACGGTGCGTAGGCGCTTTCCACAGGTGACCCTGCGAGTCGACGCCAACGGGGCCTGGAGTGTCGACGAAGCGCGATGGTTTCTGGACCGCGTTGAAGCGCTCAACGTCGATCTGGTGGAGCAACCCGTCGACGCCGGTAAGCCCCGGGCGCTGCTGAAATTGGCCCGCCAATTCGAAGTGGCCGTCGCCGCCGACGAAAGCTGTACCAGCATGAGCGCGACGAAATTTCTGGTCGACGAGGGCATCGACGCAGTGGCGATCAAGCCCGGGGCCCTGGGAGGAATGCTCGAGGTTCGTGCGCTTATCAAATACGCCGTCGCCCGGGACGTACGAGTCGTGTTGAGCAGCCTCATCGAGAGCGCCGTGGGAAGGCGCACTGTCGCCGAGCTCGCCGGCTCCTGCTGCTTGCCCGGTCCTCACGGGCTGGGGACGGGAGAGTGGTTATCAGAGGATATCAGCCCCGACCGGGACTGCATCGCGAACGGTCGGCTACAGCTCGCCAGCACTTCCGGGCTCGGATTCGAGCCCGTCGGAATCCATTTGCCCGATAATAAGATGCCCGTATAACCGAATCAGTGGAAACGCATGCAAAATTGGCTCTCTCGACAGGCGCAAAAGCAGCCCGAAAAAGTGGCGCTCGTCTGTGGTGATCTGGCGTTGAGCTATCGGGAGTTGGCCGACCGAGCCGCCCGGTGGGCCGCCCTCTTCAGAGCCCATGTCGGCGACGATGAAAGTGGACGGATCGCATTGTGCGGCTCCAATCGAGTGGAGTGGATCGTCGCCGCCCACGGGGCGTGGTGGGCCGGCGCGACTGTGGTCGGGCTTCACCACCGGGCCTCGAAATCGGAGCTTTCCTTTCAACTCGACCGGGTCGAGCCCTCACTGGTAATCGGCACTCCGCAGACAAATGACTCGAGCTGGCCCGTGATATCCTGGGACCAAGCCCGGCAACGAGCCGACCAAATGGAAACAGATCTGGAGGCCCAGCCCCTCGACGAAGACGATGTGCTGACCATCTTATTTACCTCCGGATCGTCGGGGCGACCCAAGGCGGTGCCGTCGACGGTGGCCAATCACCTGGCGAGCGGATATGGCACCGCCGATAGGCTCGATGTGGGCACCGGTGATCGATGGTTGTGTTGCCTTCCCCTATGCCATATCGGCGGGCTGGCCATCGCGATCCGAAGTGCCATCTACGGCGCAACCGTGGAGCTTGTCCCGGATTTCGATGCCGACGAAATTCTCGAGCTACTCCAGGCGCGGCCCGTGACCGTAGCTTCTTTTGTTCCGACGATGCTGATTCGAATCCTGGAGCGGGCGCCGAAGAAGCTCCACCACCACCTGCGCTGCGTCCTCATTGGCGGAGGCGCAATAAGCGCCGGGTTATTGCGTCGGGCCCGTGGAGCAACGCTTCCCGTGGTCCCCACCTATGGGATGACCGAGGCGACATCCCAGATCACGACCTTGAGTCCGGCGGCACCGCAGCGCTTTTTTCACACCGCCGGGCGACCCCTGCCGGGATTGGAGATCGAGATTCGCGACGAACACGGCGCTCCCCTGGAAGCCGGCGAGGTGGGAGCGATCTTCGTCCGGGGAGCGACGATCTCGCCGGGTTACCTCGACGCGACAAAGAGGACTCACGACGCCCGGTGGTTCAACACCGGTGACTGGGGTCATCTCGACGATAACGGCCGCTTGGTGATCGATCCACAGCGCGGAGAGCGAATCATAAGCGGCGGCGAAAATATCGATCCCCGGCAGGTGGAAGCCGCATTACTGAGCTGTGATGAGGTAGCCGACGCCGCGGTGGTCGGCGTC
>SKPJ01000085.1 GCA_007119595.1 Myxococcales bacterium | reverse complement strand
GTGGCGCAACCGAGGGTTCAAAGACGTAACAGACGCGCTGTGTCGGCGATTCCGCGCCGCGACCCGCCGAACCGGCCAGACGTAGGCCCAACTCCCCCGCCACCTCGAGCAAGCCCTGAGCGTCTCGTCGGCGAGCCATACAGATGATGGCACCTGTGTCGGCGGCGAACGGTTTCGCGGTCTGCAGCCAATCCTCGGGTGGCTGAAAGGCCTTTGAGATCACCGTATCGAATCGGGCACCGTCGAAGTCCTCGATGCGGCCCCGAAACGCGGTGACCGAACTCAGTGATAATCGGTGGATGGCGATCTTCAAGAACGTCGAGCGCTTCTGGCGCGGCTCCACCAATGTCAGCGCGACATCGGGAAAGACGATCTTCAGTGGAATTCCGGGAAGCCCGGCGCCGGTGCCGACGTCCAACATCGGCCCCTCCGGCCGGCGAGCCGCCGCCGCCACCAAACTGTCCACCAGTAATTCATCGACCACGGCCTGGCGCGTCAGGGGACCGATGAGATTCATCGCCTCGTTGAACTGCATCAACAGGTCGAGATATCCCTCCATCTTCTGGGCTCGACCCTCATCCCAGGGAAGGTCATTTGCAGTGCAAAACGAGGCCAACGCTGCGAGCACGTTTGTCATTGCGATTCGAGTCGGCTCGGGCGTCGGGGTTGACGCGGAAGGCTGGGCGCCGACGACGCCGAGCCGGGTTGATCCGTGAGTTCCACGGTGATCTCACCGCCCTCCATTCCGACCACGACCTGTTTTCCGTCGTGGGGACCGCGCTCTTCGAGCATCGCCCGGCTGATGGCTGTGAGCACACTTTTTTCGATGGTTCGCTTTAATTTGCGGGCACCGAATCGAGTGCTGAAGCCGTGCTCTTCGAGCCACTGTCGCACGTCGCGATCGACCTCCACGTCCAGATTTCGTCGGCGAAATCCCCGGCGCTCAAAGGCCTGCTCCAACTCGATATCCACCAACTGCTCCATGGCAGAACGGGACAGGGGATTGAAGACCAGCACATCGTCGAGGCGGTTGAGAAACTCGGGGGCGAAAAACTCGTCCAGCTTGTCGCGGATACGCCCGCTGATCTGATCGCTTCCAGCGCCAAAACCGAGGGGCTGTATGCTCGTCTTCGACGCCCCGAGATTGCTGGTCAAAAAGATCAATGTCTGGCGAAAATCGGTGGTCTGCCCCCGGGCATCGGTCAACCTTCCCTCGTCGAGAATCTGCAAAAAGAGGCTGAATACGTCGGGATCTGCCTTTTCGAATTCATCGAATAGCAATACGGAAAACGGCTGATTGCGGATCTCCTCGGTCAGCAATCCCTCCCGATCTTTGTCGTGCGGCGAACCGATCAATTTTTCCACGGCATAATGGCCCTGATATTCGCTTAGATCAAAGCGCGCCATGCGCTTTTGAGACCCGAAGAGCCGTTCGGCAATAAGCTTCGTAAAATAGGTCTTTCCCACCCCCGTGGGACCGACCAAAAAGTAGACCGCCAGCGGTTTGTTCGGATCTCCCATGCCGGTTTTTATCAGGGCCAGCCGGTCGACGATGGCCTCCACGGCATGCTGCTGGTCGATGAGGCGATCGATAAACCACTGGCGGGTCTCCTGTAGATCGAGGGGCACCGTATCGTCCAACAGATCGAGGCTCATCCCGGTCACCTCCGCCAGACAGGGCGGGATATTCTCGATGGAGAGCACAAATTCGCCCTCTCCGTCGTCGTGGCGATCGGTGTAGTCGACGAGAGCATCCATTAAGTCGCAGGCCCTTCCCGGGGGATGGCTGCGGGTGAAAAAACTCTCCGAAAAGTCGAGGATCTGCTCCAGACAGCCCGGCTCGGCGCGGATGACGCGCCCCTCTTCGACGTCGATGTCGGTGAGCCGCCGACTCAATACGTCGATGGTCTCCGACTCGTCCATGGGCTGCACTTTGATCTGCCGAAAAAGGCGCAAAAACCCGGGATCCGAGGTCAGACCGCTCTTTAAATCATCCTCCGTACACTCGGCGATCATCCGAAGTTGGCCGCGCTGTAGATAGGGCTTGAAAAAATCGGCGAAATTCTCGTCGCTCTTGGAGTGAGCACCGGCGCCGAGCAGGTCGTTGGGATTGGTGATGTAGAGGATGACCCGGTCGTGTTTTAGGATCGCCTCCGCCATCTCCTTGAGCTTCGTCTCCCAGTCGCCGAGGTAGCGCGTGCCGCTGATCAACTCGCTGGTATTGGTCTCCAAAATGGTCCAATCCTCTTCGATGTCGTCCCGAAAATGATGGACCATCTCGTGGATGATCGCCGTCTTGCCCACCCCGGCGTCACCGACGAGTAAGATACTTCGCGTGGCGCCCTCGTCGATAAAATGTTCGGTCAGCGTCTTTACCGCGTCGTCGCGTCCGTAGGCCCGCACCAAAAACGGGGCTTCGTCCTCGCTCTGCAAAAGCCGTCCGTATTTGTCGAGACCGCGCTCGGGCTTTTTGGACTTCGAGGTCAGTTGCAGGCGCTTCCACAGCGTTCCGTAGACCTCCTGAAGCTTTCGGGCCTCCATATAATTGAGGATCAGACGCCGCTCCCGGGGGGTCAATTGCTGCGATAATTTTCGATAATGCTCACGGGTCAGCCGGGGAACGAGCCGGTCCAAGAGCTCCTCGGCGCTTCGCTGCATATCGGCTTCTCGCTCCAACAATGCCTTCAACACCACGGGCAGACATCGCGGCGTTCCCAGCACCCGCAATTGAGCCAGCGCCTGCTCGCGAACCCCGTAGGATTCGTCCTCCATACAGCGGATCAACACGTCTTCGAGGTGGGGATAATTCAAATCCCCCAGCGCCACCAGAGCCCGGTAGCGCACGTCTGCATCGTAGTCGTGAAGAGCCTGCAATATGGGCTCCACCACCGAGGGATTGCCCAGAATACCGAGCGAGAAAAGGGCCATCTCCCGCACCCCCGCCTGGGGGTCGTTGAGCAGCTCCACCAACTTCGGCACCGACTCCTTATGGCCCAGCCGACCCAGATTGGTGGCCGCCGCCATGCGCCGAAGATAACTGCGGCTCTTTAGATTCTTCTGCAACACCGGCACGATCTCGAGCCCCAATCCGTAGAGCTGATCTCGAAAGCTTCGGTATCGCTCCTCGCCATCGGTTTCCTCGATGCGCTCGAGAAGATCTTCGGCGAGCTCCAATTTTTCGCTCTTGGGTTGTGTCTCATCCATCGGGGAATGCCCTCGCGTTCGGTGATCCGTGGTCGCGAAACAGTGTAATGACGGCCCACGGCGGTGTACAGGACGTCGCTGATTTGGGGTGTGGTCGGTCTCGGTCTCGGGCTCGGGCTCGGTCTCGGGCTCGGTCTCGGGCTCGATCTCGGTCTCGGTCTCGGGCTCGGGCTCGGGCTCGGGCTCGGTCTCGGTCTC
>SKPJ01000164.1 GCA_007119595.1 Myxococcales bacterium | reverse complement strand
GGCTCGGACTCGAGGATGAGGACAACCGAGACGAACCCGAACAGGTGGGCAATGAGAAGAGTTGGCAATCTGTTTCTGCCGGCGGCGCACACACCTGCGCCACCAGACAAGACGGCTCCCTCTGGTGCTGGGGTTCTGGCGATCTCGGCCAGCTCGGGCTGGGCATCGGGACAACGGACGACCAACACGAGCCACAAAGGGTGGGCGACGACAACGACTGGCATTACCTTTATGCTGGCGAAGCACACACCTGCGCGACCAAACAAAACGGCTCCCTGTGGTGTTGGGGTTTTGGCTTTGACGGTCGGCTCGGGCTGGGACATGAAGAAGACCGCTTCGAACCCGAGCAGGTAGGCGACGAGACCAATTGGCAGACTGTTACCGGCGGCCACTCCCACACCTGCGCGACCCAACAAGACGGCTCCCTATGGTGCTGGGGACACGGCAGTTACGGTCAGCTCGGGCTGGGGGATGAGGACAACCGAGACGAACCCCATCAGGTGGGCGACGAGGAGAGTTGGCAGGCTGTCTCTGCTGGCGATTCACACACCTGTGCGACCCGACAAGACGGCTCCCTATGGTGTTGGGGGGCTGGCCTTTACGGACAGCTCGGACTCGGGGATGAGGACGACCAAGACGCACCCGAACAGGTGGGCGACGAGGAGAATTGGCAGGCTATTTCCGCCGGCTACTCCCACACCTGCGCGACCAAGGATGACGGCTCTATCTGGTGCTGGGGACATGGCGATCACGGTCAGCTCGGTCTGGGAGATACGCAGACCCACAACGAGCCACAACAGGTGAGCGCCGATAACTGACGTAAGCGCCAGCGTCCATGGACATCCTCGAAGGAGCAATAACAGGTGCATGAAGCTCGGGGGTTAGTGGTCTGGATTTTCATACACGCTTACGAAAAAAACACCGATCCGCCTCACTTTGAACAAACGAGGCGGACCGGAAGCTGGGGAGCTATGATGTAATGGTGAGGCTCAATCGGCCCCGGCGATGATCTCGTCGACGCGAATCATGCCCGACCATTCGTCGGCGTTTCCACCGCCCGTGCATTCGAGCTCTACGGTGTATCGATCGTGATCGTCGAAAGGATTGATATCATCGGGATCGATCTCGAAGGTATGGCTGGTGGAGGTCGTTTGCATCCCCGACGAATCCACCTCGGTATCGTCGGGATCGAAAAGCGTCGCCTCGCAGGCATCGAGTCCACGGTGACTCCAATTGGCTCGAAATCGGTAGTCTCCGGTGGAGGGATGTTCGTCTCGAGCCGAGAGATCAAATACGGTTATCCCCCAGTCGACGATGAGACGCCGTTCATCGGATTGATAGGTATTATCGTCCTCACCTTCGCATACCATCTGGATATCCGAGGTCTCTGTTAGAGCTATGCTGTGGGGACCAATATATTCTGCGTCGAGCGGATTCGGTGGTCGAATCTGCGAGATCGAGGTGGAATCTCCGTTGATGAGCAATTCACAGCTCTCCATTTCATTAAAACTCCACCTCAAATCGACGATATTTCCCTGCTCCCGAAGTACGGGACGGTTGATATGATCGGACCACGAGCCATGGTCGATACTGAGCAGCAGTCCCGGTCCGTAGTGAACGAAAAAATTCGTTCCGCCGGTGGAATCGGGTATCTCCGGCGGTCCCTGACAATAGGCTCGGAGCAAATTGAAAATTCCACTGTCTTCATCGTCAAATGTCCACTCGTAGCTGATCTCTTCACAGCCCGACGTATAGATTTCGCTGTCGCCGAATCCACTGCCAAAGAAATTGACGCTGCATTCAGCGGCGTTGCGGGTCTCAAGGCAGACCTCCACCTCTCCTTCGGGAATATCGTCCGCCGATTGAAAACGCTCAAAATCGACGATCATGCGCGTCGCAAGGTCCTCGACGTATACATAAAATGTATCCATGGCGATGGAGCATCCGTCGCTGACGAAGAGCTTGAGCGTGCCGCCTCCGATGGCGGTCTCGTCGGGCGTCCAGTCCCCGCTATAATTGGCACCGGAGCCGGAGCTGAAATCGGCGTCGGCGAGGAAGGGAGCCACCAATTCGACCTGCAGATCGTCGAGGTCGCGCTCCTCGTTGAGCTCAAATCGAAGCTCGTAACTAGATTCGATCTCGTGGACGCCGAAGTGATCTTCTTCAATCGACCAGTCCAGAATCTCGAGTTCATCGACGCCGTCACATCCGCTGTCGCCGCCGTCACCGCCGGCACCATCTTCGCCGTCCGCACCGTCGCAGATCACGAAGCTATCGATCACATCGTCGATTGCCCGATCGTCGTTGGTATCAAATCCGACGGTGATCTCCGTCGCCGTCGAGGGACAATCGGCGTGCGATGAAAGGGACTCCGATTCGATCAATGACGTATCGCCCGGCTCTCCTCCACCGGGTCCCTCTGATCCTTCGGGTCCCTCTGGTCCTTCAGGACCTTCGGGGCCCTCCGGTCCTTCGGGTCCCTCTGGACCTTCAGGACCTTCCGGACCCTCTGGACCCTGCGGTCCTTCCACTCCCGCACCGCCACCTCCGTCGCAAATCACAGCTTCATCCTGGACGGTATCGATCTCGCCGTCGCCGTCTTCGTCGACCCCGACCTGAAAGCGAGTTCCGCCGTGCTCACAGGTATCTCCGGCAGCGATGGCCTCGGTGGTCATCACCGATTGGCCACCCTCGTCGGGGGCCGCCGATTCCGGCTCGTCTCCACAGGCGATAAGTCCCGTGGCGCCGAATAAAAAACAAGACAAGACAGCCGTCTTGCCGATGCGAATGCCAAACATATTCAAACTCCATTTCGGTGGATTGTGCCACGTCGATTATGCGTGGTTCTGAGCGTCAGTCACTGTCCAGAATTTCAATCGTCATGAGCTGCGTTGTTAATGCTTCGAGCGAATCCGAGTGAACAGCATATATTACCGTGTGAATCCGAGTGAACAGCACATATGACTACCTATCACGGCTTATGAATGTCAGTTGAAGATAGTTGAGAATTTGGTGCAAAAAACCTCGAAAGTGGGCAAAACGCCCTGCGCGGCAGGACGCGCTCCCAATCTACTCCCGACAATCTTGTCGTTCCCACCGGGAAGTGTAATGATTCGTAATCCATCAAGCCAACTATTGATGTCGTCACGTCCTTCGCATCGAGCGGAACCTCTATGAATTTTGTCAGAAAATATTCCTCCATTAGCTTCCGCATATGGATGCTCACAGCCTTCGTTTTGCTGTGTTGGAGCGTCTCTGGCTGCGGTAGCTCTGACGGCGTTGAGGATGGGGCTGACGTGGGGGTCCGTGGGGATACCGAGGTCGACGACGATGCAGTCTTCGACGTCGGTGATGACGATGTGCGCGTCGACGTCGGTGACGGCGATGCAGTCTTCGACGTCGG
>SKPJ01000522.1 GCA_007119595.1 Myxococcales bacterium | reverse complement strand
GATGCCCGGCATGCCGATTTGTACGACCTCGATGAAGAACAGGCGGTGCGAATTGCCCTCTTTGCCGTGGGACGGGACCGGCCGACTCACGAATTGCTGGTGGGGCGCGAGACCACGGTGGAACAGACCGGTGCCCGGCGAACCTTATTTAAACTTCCCGGCGGCGACGTCATTTACCGCGGACAGGCCGGATTTGGCCATCTCGTCCGATTGACCCCCGACGAGATGCGCCACCGCACCGTCGTCGACATCAGCTCATCCGCCATCGACCGCATCGCCATTCGCGATGAGCATGATCATCAATGGCAGCGCGATGGTGAAGAGTGGATAAAGCAGTCGTCGCAGCGAGAAGAAAGCGGTGGAGAGGTCAATGGTGTCGAGGAGAACACGGAAGAAACGATACCCGATGATTCCACGGAAGGAATCCAGAGCGATCAGATTCAGAGCCTCGTCGACGCCATCGGTGGATTGCGGGCCCGGCGTTGGGCCTCCGCGATCTCACCGGAACGGGCGGGACTCGGCGAGGAGGCGACGATCATCGAGATCGGCGCCGGAGATACGGCGACTACATTATTTGTTGGAAGTCCGGTCGACGACGGCGCTCAACGGCGATATGCCCGTTATTCTGAAACGGAAGGTGTCTTCGAATTGTCTTCTGAGTTCGTTCGGGCATTGGCATCGGTGATGCCCGAGTGGAGCGAGTAGGGACGAGGCGTTTCGTAATCCCGATGTGATGTTCAACGAGTATTTTTCAATACAATGAAGAGGTGACCGATGAAGATCGGTTTCGTGATGGACCCCGTACAACATGTCAACGTTCGAGAGGATACGACCTTTGCGTTGATGCTCGCCGCCCAGGCTCGCGGTTGGGATATCTATTATATTCGCCCCCGTGATCTGGGAGCCCGCGACGACGAGGTCTGGGCCCGGCTGCATCAGGTCGAGGTGCGCCCCGACCCGGACGACAAGGTCACCTTCGGCGACTCGGCATATGCCCCGCTGCACGGGTTGGACTGCATCTGGATGCGCAAAGATCCCCCCTTCGATACGGTCTATTTATACGAGGCAAATCTATTGGAGCTGGCCCAGCGAAAGGGCTGCCTGGTGATCAACGAGCCCCGGGGGTTGCGGGCGGCCAATGAAAAGCTTTATTCCCTGCATTTTCCAACGGTCACGCCGGATACGGTGGTCACCGGGGAGGCCCGGCGAATCATGGATTTCATGGCCGATCACGACGGGCGCTGCGTGATCAAACCCCTGAGCGGTCACGGCGGCGAGGGTGTCTTCGTCCTCGACGAGGAGGACCGAAACCTCAATGCCCTCATTGAGCTGTCCACCGACCACGGTCAGATCCCGGTGATGTGCCAAGAATACCTTCCCCAGGCCCGCCAGGGAGATAAGCGCATTATCTTGTTGGACGGCGAGCCACTGGGGGCCATCTTGCGGGTGCCCCGCGAAGAAGAGCACCGCAGCAATATCCACGTCGGCGGCATCGTGGAGAAAACCACTCTCAGCGAAAAAGAACAGCATATCTGCGATGTCGTCGGCCCCCGTTTGGTGGAAGATGGACTGTATTTCGTCGGCATCGACGTCATCGGCGAGCGGCTCACCGAGGTCAACGTAACAAGCCCCACCGGGATTCAGGAGATGAGCCGCCTCGACGGCATCGACGGCTCCGGCCAGGTCATGAAATGGATCGCCGACCGGGTCGGCAAATGATCCTCCGGATTAGCCCGCTTCCCGGTTCTCATCGAGGCATTCGACGGGCACTGCCGTGGGAAGTTCGATCTCGAAACAGGCCCCTTCGTCCGTCGGGATGTAGTCGATGCAACCGTCGTGAGCTTGCAGCAGAGCGCGGGTGATGGATAGACCGAGTCCCGTGCCGCCGCGGTCGCGGGAGGTGGTGAAAAATTCGTCGAAGATGCGGTGGCGGTTGGCCTCGGAGATGCCCGGCCCGTCGTCGCGAATTCGCAACGTGATTGTATCTGTATCGGCGGCATATCGGGCGGTGATAGTAGCCTGTGTGTCGCCGTGTTCCCGGGCGTTGACCACCAGATTTGTGATCGCCGCCTGCAAGGCGTCTTCACTGATGGCCACCGACGGCAATTCGTCGGCGACGTCGACATCGATTTCGAAATCGGCACTGCCGTGGGCGTTGGCGACTCGCCGTGCGATTTTTGCAACTTCCGATCGGGCGTCGCCGGGCCGAATGACATCGGCCTTCGCCAACTCCAATAATCGGCGCACGAGCTGCTCGAGCCGTTCTGCGTCGGCATCCAAGATCTGTAGAAATTCGGCGCGCTCCTCGCTGCTCATCTCCTCGTAGTGATCCTCCAATAATTCCACGGTGCCGCGAATGGAGGTCAGAGGTGTCTTGAATTCGTGGGAAACACTGCGGGCGAAAGTCTGAATATAATCCGCCCGCTCCTCCAGCGATGTCGCCATCTCGGCGACGGACTCCGAGAGACGCTGGATTTCATAGGTTCCCGGCTTTTTGATGGGTTCCGTGCCGTCTCCGTTTGTGCCGCTTTCGTGGCGGGCGACCCGGTCGGTCTGGTCGATGAGTCGCTGTATGGGACGACCGATATAAAAGGCGGTCAAACCGGTGATCATAAGCCCCGCAAGGAGCATCAATATCAATAAAATGCCGAATACGGTCCGGTTTTGATACAGCGCCTGGGGAAGACTCATCGGTGTGCGCCACACCGTGACCACACCCACGATATGGTCGTCGTAGGTGATGGGCATCGAAAAAAAGACCCGGTTGCTCGTCTCCCGTGACAGAGATTCCAAGGAGGTGTGCTCCGGGATGCTCTCTCGCTGGCGCAGCAGATGAACGATCTCTCCGTCGAGGGCACGCTGGATCTCCTCGCGGTGATGCAGCGACATCTTGCGCTCACTTTCGTTGGTGGTGGCCACCACATTGCCGCGCCAGTCGACGATATTCATCCCCGACAGAGTGGTCTTCTGGGTCTGCAAGATGGTGGGCTCCAGAATCTCACCGACCCACGCCAGCAGGGGATCCGGAGAGCCCCGCGGCGGCTCGGGAGCCAATTCAGGCTCCCGAACCGGGGTCCTCGAGCCATCGAGGATCGGGGCGACGGGCCGAAAATCATAAAACTCGTCGGGCCAGTCGACACTCCCTTCGATCCCCACTCCATCGGGCAGTCCCGAATGCCCCGTCTCGGCGATGGCGTTTGCCAATTCTCGCTCGGCACCGGCCTTTAAATAGGCGGCCTGCGAGATGACCTGTCCCTCCGTTCTTTGGATGAGTTGGGTGTCGTAGATCTGAAGCGCCGCAAATCCCAATACCGGCACCACCAGCACCAGGAGATTGACGACCAACAAGATGGTTCGAAGTCGCGGGCGGGGCAGCATTATCTAGTTTCCATCCGGTAGCTCCGGGTTTGAGCAGG
>SKPJ01000182.1 GCA_007119595.1 Myxococcales bacterium | reverse complement strand
TAGCTCGAAGGCCAGTCTCGGCACCCTTTGGTCGCCATATAGATAGCTATAAATCCAGTAGCTCATCATGACTCGTTTGGCGTAATTTCGGGTCTGATGAAAGGGGATATCTTCGACGAAGAGATCCAGCGGAAGGTCTCCGAACTCGCCGAGCCAGCGGGCGACGTTTCCGGATCCACCGTTATAACCGGCCGATATGAGGGTGGGGTGATTGTCGAAGCGCTCGCCGAGAAATTCCATATATGCCGAGCCGAGTCGGACGTTGATATCCGGCTCGTCGAGTCGATCAAAGGAGTAGGGGCTCAGGTTGTCCCGGTTCGCCATTCGTTCGGCCGTGTCGTCGAGCAATTGGAGCAATCCCCGGGCGTTGGCCCAGCTTTCGATGCGCGGATTAAAACCGCTCTCCTCACGCATAATGGCGTAGATCTTGGCGGCGTCGAGGTCTCGTTCGCCGGCCCATCGCTCCACTTCTTCTCGAAAGGGATTGGGATAGGCGACCTCCCATTTTTGGCGTGTCGACGGGCTGGGATATTCGTTCATCCATCCGTCGATATGGCGACGGGCGATATTGTGCGACAGGGGATAGGCGCCGGTGGAGTCCAACAACGAGGCCAGTGCCCACAGCGTAGAAGGATCGCCGGCGTGGCGGGAGCGAAGATCGGAGAATTCGCCCCGGGCATGGGAGCTCAAGCCGAGGGCCAATAATTGCGTGCCCCGGTCAAAGGCGGCGTCGCGGCGCAGCCGATCCGGAACGTCGATCGCTTCCACGTGGCTCGGCGGCGGCAATAATTCATCGCAGATATCACGGGCGGCGGCGCAGACATCGTCGCTATCACCACCTGCGAGTTCGGCCAGCCGGTTAAAGGCGAGAAGGGCGTAATAGGTCTTTGGATACTGCCGGGTCATCTCCTGAAGCGCCTGGCGCGCCCGCTCGGTCTCGCCGCTCAGCTCCAGGGCTCGTCCCCGAAAATAATGCAGCCGCCCCCGGGTGTAGAGATCATCTTCACCGGTGGATTCCAATCCATCGATATACTCGATGGCCTTCTGGTATTCCTCGTCCTCGAAATGCTGACGCACCAAAAGCCAGTGAGCATCCTTGGCCATATCACCGTCGGGATAGATCTCGACCTGGCGTTTGAGGATCTGACGTGCCTCTTCGGGGCGATCCTCGGAGCGAAGGATTCGGCCCGTAAAATACATGGCGTCGTCGGAAAATGAGTGCTCCGGAAATTTGGTCCAGATCTGCTCGAAGATATCCATGGCGCCCTGGCGATCGCCGGCATTCCACCGTCCTCGCCCACCGAGATACAGGGCTCGAATCTCGTAGCTCGTGCCCGCACACTCGTTGAGAACGCGGTCGTACCACGGCGTCCCGTCGCCGTGGCGCCGCAATTTGGTGTAGCTGTGGGCAACTTTGAACAATGCCGTGCAGCGCTCGTCGGAGTTGGCGGCGAAGTCGTCGATTCTGGGGCTCAATTCGTCGATGACCCGCTCGCTGCGGTGCAGATTATAGAGCCCGACGTAGCGTCGTATGGTGCGCTCGTCGGACTCGGCATCGATCTGGGCGGCCAGTCCGTCGTCGATTCTATCGCGCAGCCTCTCGAGGCGCTCTTCGGCCTCCCGGGCTTCGCTTCGCAGGGGGCGGTTGTCGCGCAACTCCAGATAGGTTCGGGCGGCATCATTGTGGCGATCGACAGATTCCAACAATTCACCGAGTAATAGACTGACCCGAGGTCCGTCGTTTCCCGAGCCGTATTGCGACAAAAACAACTCCGAGACCTCGATGGCTCGCTCTACATCCTGTCTTTCGCCGGCTTTGGCCAATGCCTGCGCCAGGACATATAGGGCATCTTCGTAGAGGCGGCTGTCGTCGGATACCTTCGATGCCTCCAGCGTCGCCCGGTGGGCGTCGTCGAGCTCAAGCGCCGCCCGGGCGGCATAATAGGCTCGATAATCGGAGAGCGCGCTGAGCCTGCCTTCGTCAATGGCGTCGAAATACTCCAGCGCGGTCGACGTATCGCCGCTTTGCAAGGCCACATATCCCGCCAAAAACTGCTTCGACGGCTGCTGTGCGAGCTCCTCCGCCAATGAGCTATGGCTCAAAAGATCTAGGGCGAGGGACCACCGCTCGTCTTTTACGCTTTGAACGGCCGGGTAAAAGGGGCTCGATTCCTCGACGGTCGGCATTTCAGTGGAGGATTGTTCGGGCTGCGTGTCGGGCTCGGAAAAGCGGTCAATGACGCGAAAACGGTCGTCACTTCCGGCCTGGCGAAGATTCGAGCCCTCTTCGGCAACAGCAACCACTGATATACCGGCGATGAGCAGTCCGGAAGCGATGAACACGATTATACCGCGATTCGGCGACATGGTAGGCATTGGGAAATCCGGGTCATTCGGTACTGAGAAGCTGTCAATAAATCGGGCAATGGAAGTGCAATCGGCTCGTGGCTACATTGGCACGACGCCAAACTTGAAAGTGACTGCGCAGAGGGTCAAATCATGAACGTACAGCGCTCATCGGGGCTCATCTTACATCCCACGTCTCTGCCGGGTCCCGGCGGCGTGGGAACTCTGGGGGCTTCGGCCCGGCGATTCGTCGACCGCCTCGCCGAAGCCGGACAGCGGTGGTGGCAAATTCTGCCGCTCAATCCACCCGGTCTTGGCGGCTCTCCCTATTCGGCGACCTCTGCCTTTGCGGGGCATCCAATCCTCATTGATCTGGGCGAATTTCTCCGCTCCGGATGGTTGAGTCCAGCCGATACTAATAAATTTAAAGCAGAGTGCGAAAAATTTCCCCAAGACCGCTATGTCATCGACGAGGTGACGCCAAGAAAATGGGCACTCATTGAAAAAGCGGCAGCGAATTGGCGACAGCAAAACGGCCCCGATTCCCCGCGATTTCGCGCGTTTTGCGAGGAACACGGAGCGCGTTGGCTCGATGATTTTGCGCTCTTTTCGGCACTCAAAGATGCCCATGACGGGGCGTCGTGGCGAGATTGGTCCACCGAATTGGTGTGTCGCGATCCCGACGCCCTTCAGAGCGCCCGTAAGCGACTGGCCACTGAGATCGAGACCATCCAATTTGCGCAGTGGCAATTTTTCGAACAATGGAAGTCGCTGCGCCAATACGCCGCCGAGCGAGGCGTCCAATTCTTGGGCGATCTGCCGATTTTTGTAGCCATGGACAGCGCCGATGTATGGGCCAATCGAGCTATTTTTGAATTGGACGCCAGGGGCCGTCCCGACGCGGTCGCCGGCGTACCACCTGATTATTTTTCGGAGACCGGCCAACGGTGGGGAAATCCCCTCTACGACTGGGATGCGTTGGCCGACGACGATTATCGCTGGTGGATCGACCGGGTCGACCAGGTGTGCCGGACCGTCGATCTGGTGCGCGTCGATCACTTCCGGGGGTTCGAGGCCTATTGGCGCATCCCGGCCGACGAACCGACCGCCGTCCACGGCGAGTGGGTCGACGGACCCAAAGACGCCATCTTCGACGCCATCCGCAGCGAACTCGGCTCGGTTCCCTTCATCGCCGAAGACCTGGGATCCATCACCGAAGAGGTCCACCAATTGCGCGATCGACAAGGATTGGCGGGGATGAAGGTGCTTCATTTTGCCTTCGATGGAAATCCGGATCACCCCTTTTTGCCCCATACCTATCCCGAGCGGGCCGTCGCCTATACGGGGACCCACGACAACGACACCACCCGCGGTTGGTACGACGAACTCTCGGAGCAGGAAAAACACCGGGTTCGCACCTACTTCTCGAGCCCTGATGACCAGATCGTGTGGTCCATGATCGAGGGATTGTGGGAATCCGACGCCGCCATGACCATCGTGCCCGTCCAAGATCTCTTCGAACTCGGCAGCCAGGCGCGCATGAACACCCCGGGCGTCGCCGAAGGAAATTGGCAGTGGCGGATGACCGGGGAAGAATTGACGGATGAATCGGTATTCTTAAAGTTGAGGGCCTTAACCGAGAGGGTTGGCCGACACAGCGACGGGAGAGATCAATGATCGGACGGTGGATTAAAGAGACCAATGGGCAGGGATTATACGAAATTACCGACGAGGTGCGCCGTCAGGTCGAGCGCGCCGACGTCGACGAGGGCCTGTGCACCCTCTTTATCCGTCACACCTCGGCGAGCCTGGTTATCCAGGAAAACGCCGCTCCTTCGGCACGGCGGGACCTGGAAAATTGGATGAATCTACTGGTCGAAGAGGGCGATCCCCTCTACACACATACCTCGGAGGGGCCCGACGATATGCCGGCTCATATCAAAGCGGCCCTGACACAGACCTCGCTTTCGATCCCCATTATGGATGCCGAGTTGATGCTCGGAACCTGGCAAGGCATCTTTTTGTGGGAGCATCGAAGGGCGCCGAAGCAGCGAAAACTTGTGGTCCACGTCGGTCGGTGAGCAGACAGCAGTACCCCTTTTAGCAAGTGCGAGATGAGCGAAAAAAACAAAGAAAAGCCCCGGTGGTGGAATTCGTTGATGCCGAGAAATGCCGAGGAATTGGCGTTTTGGTGGGGCCTGGTGGTGCCACTCGGGTTGCTGGTGTTGAGCTTCAAGGTGTGGCGCGTATTCGAACGGGGCGAACTCAACCCCTGGTGGGCGGCACCCGACCTCATTCGCTCCGACATCCTCGCCGTGCTGACCTTTGCCGCTTTTGGTTGGGCCGCCCTGCGAAGTACGTCGAGCCGGACCATTCGCGTCGTGGTGCTCGGCACGGCCCAACTGATCGCCCTGCTCTGGGGCGTGTTGGAGGTTATCGCCAATCACTTCTTCGCGGTCACCGGTTCGACCTTCGATCTGCATTTGTTGATCTTTTCGGTGGGCCGTCTCGACGAGACGTTTTCCGTGATCGCAAGCGAGGTCTCCACCGCCTCCTGGGTGCTATTGGGCGTCGTCGTCGCCGTGCTCGCCATGCTCTGTTGGGCCCTGCGAGCCTGGGCCCGCAAGCAAGAAAGTTGGACGACCAACGATGAGCATCCCGTGAGATTCGGGATGCGCACCGGTCTTATCGCCGGATTTGGATGTGCGCTCTTCGCCGTCGTGCCACCGGTGGCCGAGGATTATTCGGCATTTGGCCGGGCCAACGTCGTCAATATGGCATTGTCCGTCCAAGATGTGCGGGTCACCGGCGACATCGAAGCCGAGATCGTCCGACAGTCATTGGACGACCTGCAGGTCGCTCCCATCGGCGATGACGATAAAGAGCGCCCCACCAACGTGGCCATCATCATCCTGGAGTCCACGCGCGCTCAATCGATGACCGTTTATAATGAGTCGATTGAGACCACTCCCTTTCTGGACGGTCTGGCCGAATACAGCACCGTCGCCGACCGTGCCTACGTCACCGTACCCCACACCTCGAAGGCCCTGGTTGGCATCTTGTGTGGGTTGGAGCCCCGGTTGCGTATGCCCATCACGGAAGCCCTCCCCGGAGGATTGCCCGCCCGGTGTCTACCCGATCTTCTCGCCGACGTGGGGTATGAGTCGGTCTTCTTGCAGTCGGCGACGGAGCGATTCGAGGATCGGCCGGGACTGGTCGACAATATGGGATACGATGATTTTATCCCGCTGGAGCGGATGAACTCGGCGGGTTACGAAGAAGCCAATTATTTCGGCTACGAAGACGCCATCATGCTTCCCTACAGCCGCGCCTGGCACGAGGCCCGCGGCGACGATCCCTTTTTGACGACCTATTTGACGCTGACGCCCCATCACGACTACCTGGCTCCCAGACGCTATGGGCGATTCGACTTCGCCGCCGACGATGAGTTCAATCGATACAAAAATACCCTCTATTACGTGGATCAATTCTCCCGCGAGTTGATCGAGCAATATGAAGAGCTCGGTCTCTTCGACGACACACTCTTCGTCTTCGTCGGAGATCACGGCGAGGCGTTCGAGGAGCACGGGCGCAGTCAGCACGACAACGTTATCTGGGAGCCCGGCGTTCATATTCCGCTGCTGATCTTCGATCCCACCGACCCCGAGGGACGGCGAATCGTCGATCCGGTCAGCCAGATCGACGTGGTGCCCACCATCTTGGAGTGGCTCGGCTTCGAGCTCGAGCACGGCGAATTTCCCGGCATGCCGATCTGGGACAGCCACCCCGAGCGCACGGTCTACGCTCATTGTTGGTACGAGCGCCGATGCATGGCGAAGATCGGCAAGCGCTACAAATATATCGACCACTTCGGACAGCGCGGCGCCGAGGTCTATGATTTGCTCGAGGACCCCGGTGAACAGAACAATCTGGTGGCTCAGAAACAGGATGAGATTCGCGACTTTCGAAACGAATTGTACGGTTGGCGAGAATCCGTCAACGCCCTGTACCGGCGAGAACAGACCGACCAGGTAGACGACCATATCTACGAAGAACTCCCCGATGGCGTCATCGAGAATACCTTCGAACTCGGCGACTTCGCCCGCCATCTGGGCTACCAGATCAACACCGACGAATTGCGCCGCGGACGGCGCATCACGATCACCCATTATTACGAGGCTCTCCAACCCATCCCCACCGGCTGGGAGCTCTTTATCCACGGAGTCAGCGAATCGGACTGGCTCAACCTCGACCGGGTACCGGTGGACGGAATGCATCCCCTCGATGAATGGGAAGAGGGCACCATCATCGCCGACGAGCACTCCTTTCGCATCCCCCGCGACTGGTCGCCCGGCGACTTCACCCTCTACCTCGGCATTTTCCACCGCGACGAGGGCCGGGTCCCCATCTCAGGCGACGTCGAAACCGATGGCGAAGACCGCGCCGTGGTCTTCGAAAAACCCTTTCGTTAGTTCCCATCCAGAAAACCCCATGAATGACGCAGATATCGGCTGAAATCACGATCCGGTGCTCACTCGATCCGTATCAGTCGGGACACGCGCCAAATGGGGACGATCTCCGAGCCCGAAAACCGATCACACTGAGAAAAAAAAAGTTGCATTTGAGGGACACACTCCCTTTCCCGTATTATTCGGCGGTTTATTGACACGTACCGCCAATCTCGATCGATATCATGACATTCACGTACCCCAACCCGATCAAACTAAAGCGGGATATCGCCGATCTGCTAACCTGTCCAATCGATGATGTTGGCGGCATGTACGAGCAAGCTCTGGACCTCTTCAATCGTTATACCGCACCCGGTTGGAGCGGTTCTTTTCGCGTTTCCGATGTGAAAGGTACATTTCACTACGATGAACTTCATCAACGAGCTCCGGGATGGGAGCTCAAGGATTTAGCTGCCATCCAAGAGTTCGACGGGGCCCCGGTCATGAATGGGCCATCGTTGAATGTCGCCAGCCCTGGCCGCGATGAGATCAATCAATTCAAAATAGTCGATATGCGAGGGCCCGAGTTTGAGAATACGCCCATCAAGGAGCACTTTCTCGATCCCTATGACATTCATAGCTGCTTTCGGATTATGACCTATCGGGAACGACGGTTTACGGGCTGGATCGGTACCTTCCGTGGCGGCGACGAGCCGGCTTTCGACGATGGTTTTGCTCGACTGTTTCAAGAGGTGAGCGAATCTTTCAAGGTGGTCTTTTCCACCGCTGAGCAATTGCGAAGTTCTCAGGTGTGGGATGAGGATAGATTCGCCATATTTACCGCCCGAGGCTCTCTGGACTTTGCCTCGAGCGACCTTCGGGACTGTTTGAAGACAGGCTATCTTCGAAGACTTGGCGAAATTGTGCGCGCCCTCGACGCCGGTGACGTCACCCAATGCGTCCGGCTCGTCGATGGTATCGAGGTGCGAATGTCGCGCCTCGAGGGCAAGGGCCTATTTCGCTACCTCGCTCAATTCGTGCCTCCCACGCCCGTGCTCTACGATCCCCTCACACCGCTTACAAAAGCGCAGCGCAAGGTGGCCATCCTGGCAGCACAAGGCTTGAGTGGCCGCGAAATCGCGGATCAGACAGATCGCAGTACGAATACGATCAAAGTTCATCTGCGACATATCTATCAGCGCCTCGATGTTTCGAATCGGGTTGAACTGGCGGATCTGATCAATTGACAGTTGTCGAGCACCATCGATCACCTGTGCATCGGCCACCAATCCATCATAGTTTTTCACCTCACCGGGTACGGTATCGCCGCTCGCCGAAGCAGCTACAGCCGTCGGCAGCGACATAACCCGATTGGATTATATACTTTTTGTGGATGGCCTGTTTTACTCTGCACGATCATTCCACCATCTGTCTTGTGCAACTACGAGACAGGCTGGGGCTTGTACTCGATCGCTCCTTAGAAGATCAAAAATGCACCAAGAACGACCGTGCTGAACACCACACTTCAGACAGTTCCAGAGGGTTCACGACAACCTCGCCACCAAGCACAAGCTCCACCTCCACCACTGGAATGATGTATGTTTTCGAAAATACCCCGGCCGATTCGTCTTTCACTCTTCGCTGTAGCGGCTTTATTGGTGCTCGCCGCCGGATGTAGCAGCAGCGAAGGCGACGACGTCGACGAGCCGGACGCCTCGTTTCCCGACGCTTTCGGGCCGGACACATCATCTCCTGATACCGACGACCCGGACGCGTCGTCTCCCGATCCCACCGATCCGGATACGTCGTCTCCCGACCCGAACACCGGCGAAGATGTGTGGGAGCCGCCGGAGGGTCTAGATATCTTGATCAATCCCTCTCCTTCGGGTTCTCCCAACGCCCTTGGTGATGGGGCGGTCTATGTCATGGAGGGAGGCAGCATCCGGCTTCGGGCCCGGGTTCTGGAGGGATCTGATCTGCTCGTGCAGACCGAGGAGCAGCCGGTGATCGTGGAGTGGGAGAGCTCCGATGAATCGGTGGTCACCGTCGACAGCGGTGGGGTGGCCTTCGGGGTCAGCGAGGGGAGCGCAGAGGTCACGGCCAGCGTGCAGGGAAGCTCGGTGGAGGTGGTGGTTCCCGTCGAGGTCAGCGAGGGGGATTTGACGGGCATCTTCTTAGACCCCGACCGGGCCCTTCTCGACATCGGCGGCTCCTTTGTCTTCGACGCCACGGCCATCGACCGCGCCGGCGCGCCGGCCCTTCTGGAGTGCGGCACAAGCACGTTGCTGCACTACGACAGCAGCGTGGTCAGCGCCCAGTACTCGGCATCGGGGGCCAACGAAGTGCTCGAGGTAGACGGGCTGGCGACGGGCTTTACGGTCCTCGACTTTTCGTGCGACGGCTTTTTTGCCACGCCGGTCATCTTAGAGGTCAAACGGTCGGTCAATATCCCCCACCCCTCGCCGTCTGCCACCGGTGATTTCGGGGTGGACGCCGATATTGCGATCGACGGCTCGGTCATCCACATGGCCTCCTTCGACCGCACCAACGAGAGCCTGGTCTACACCACCTTCGACCAGACCTGGTCGAGCCAATACCTCGACGGGGTGGGGAGCTACGGGAGGGCCCCGCGGGTGGTGTTGGACCCGATCAACGACAACCAGCCCTTTATCTGTGCCACGCAAGAAGACGATATAAGCTGCTGGCTTCATCTTCCCGGCGGCTTCTGGCAGCGAGAATCCCTGGATTTGATGGGCTCCTCGCCGGCGAACTACGACGCCGACCTCAGTATGGCGGTGGCACCGAACGGGACCGCTTATGTCGTCGCCTATGATGGGGCCGGCAGTGGCGCTGGACCCGATGGATTCAACCCCGAAGACGAGGAGGAATGGCCCATCCCAGAAGAGGAGGAGGAGGGTTGGGGTAATGTTGACGGGAGCAGCCAGCTCGTCATCGCCAGGAGCACGGACGCATCACGGACCGACTGGGAGGTCGACCGAATCCCTGGCGCCGGGCGATACCACGACGTGGCCATCGACCCACAGACACAGACGGCACGGATCGCCATGAGCACCCCGGCGGGGCTCAAATACGGAGCCTACGATGAAGCGATGGAGGCCTGGGTCTTCGAGGTGATCGACGATGACGCCCCCGGCCAGGGAGTGCAACTGGGCATTGGAAGCGACAACCGCCCCCAGATCATCTACTACAAAAACAACAATTTAATCCACGCCGTGCGCATCGGTGGAGGCTGGCACAGCGCGGTGGTGGAGAACGTCACCACCGACGAGTACCGATTCGGCTTTGACCTCAACTGGCACAACGAGCCGAGGGTGACCTACTACGACGCCAACGCCGATACGATGCGCTACGCCTACCGGACGCGCCCGGAGTTTGCGGACGCCGTCAACACGAGCAGCCGGTGGCGCATCGAGACGCCGATCGCCGGCACCAATATCGGCCACCAATCGGCGCTGGCGCTGGACTCGATGGGCCGCTCCCACATCGCCTTTTACGACCGGGGACAGCAACAGATCCGCTACTTCGTCGAGCCCCACTTTTTGGACTACGCCCCGCCCGCCGAGCAGACGCCGGAGCCCACCGAAAATACTTTCCCCGACATCGAGGAGGCCTATTGCGGCGGGCAGGTGGCCGCCCCGTCGAGTGATACTTCGCATTGTGGAACTTGTGGCAACGAGTGTGCCTCCGGCGCAAACTGTGAATCCGGAGTGTGTGAATGTCCTTCCTCACTTCCGGTTATCTGTGATGACCAATGTGTAGCGTCACTTGAGAGTAACGATGAACACTGTGGGGAATGCGGCGAAAGTTGCGTGTCTGGAGCTGCTTGTGAAGCCGGTGAATGTACCTGTCCGTCTGATCAGCCTGATGTCTGCGATGATACCTGCGTGGCGTCGCTTGAGAGCAACGAAGAGCATTGCGGTGCATGTGGTGAAGAATGCCCCCTGGGGGCAACCTGTGAGTTGGGAACGTGCCAATGTTCTACCGATCTTCCGGCCGTATGCAACGATGAGTGCGTAGCGGAACTAGAAACCAATACTGAGCATTGCGGGCAGTGTGGAAATCAATGCGTATCCGGTGCGGATTGCGTAGATGGCCAGTGCGAGTGCCCTTCATCCCGTCCGGATATCTGCGACGATGCCTGCGTGTCAAAATTGAGCAATAGCGATCACTGCGGTGCCTGCGGAGACTCATGCCCGTTGGGAGCCACTTGCCAAGCCGGTGAATGCACCTGCCCGTCTGATGAGCCTGATACCTGCCAAATGTTTACCAATTTGAGTTGGCGTACCTGTGTAGATCTTCAGTCTGACCCAAACTATTGCGGCCACTGTTCTAACCGCTGTAGTTATTCAGAGACCGGAAAAATTGACCTAAGTTGCATCGAGGGTGAGTGTCAGTGCCGAGACAATGAAGTACTTTGTGAGGAAAATGGCCCATGGACACCGGTGTTTCCGTCCGGTGAAATGGCCCCGCGCTGTTCCGACCTGAACTCTTCGGAAACTGATTGCGGCACCTGTGGAAACTATTGTCCCTTGAACAGTGAGTGCATTGATGGCGAGTGCGTATGCCCGGATTGGATCCCAGAGGTATGCACACATATGGGTGATGAGTTTTCCGATCCACAGCAGTATTGCTGTGAAGAGCAGTAACGCCCCAGACAATTGCGGACAATGCCGACGGCGATGCCTGGATATAAGCCAACCCTGAGAAGTCCTCGGGGGAGGTGGAGCGTATTCCCGGCGGCTCCTTCGTTTCCGGATGGAGATTATCCAAGGCATCTCGGGACTCCCCCCCGGAGTCCCAAAGCATCTAATTTATTCTTCGTCGAAGCCGAGGATAACGCTGTCACTGCTCGGATCCACGCCGGTCTGGCTGACATCGACCTCGACGATCTCGCTCCCCATCAATGCGTAGATGCGACCGAATAAGAAGATGGGACGGGTGTTGCCGTACCAATCGACGCATGAGGTCTGGCATTGTCCATCGGCCTCATCGGAGGAGGAGACGGCGCCGTAGAATTCAATCTGTCCGCTGGTATTGGCCCGGAAGAAGCCGATATTGGAGACGCCCCGTCCCCACCAGCCATAACCGTTGCCGGTGCCCACGATGGGGAGTCCGAAGATGCCGCCGTCCTCGTCGGGACGAAAGAAGAACCCGTGGCTGCGATGTTCTCCCTCGGCAATTCCCTCCAGTAGCGTGCCCGATACCAGCTCGGCATCGTCACCGAGTCGAAGGCTATCGACGACGAGATCTTGGTTCGAGAAATCTTCTCCCTGGGCGTTGGAGACTACGAGGGCGCCAATACCGGGAGCGACTTCGAGCCGAGTGACGTCGCCGTCGAGATCGATTTCAATGGTCTCACCCGTGGTGAGTTGATGGGCATAAAGGGTATCGCCCGATGAGGCGAGATACCATCCGCTCACATGGCGATTTCGCATTCGCCACAGGCTCTCCGTGGTCTGAAGTAGGGGCTCGACCTTCCCGTCCAGCGATTGCCCGCCATTGGCGTCGAAATCGGCCAGTGGCAGGGCGAGGACTTCAACGGACTGAGGAAGATTCCAGGAATACTCAATATCGTCGAGCTCCTCCTCG
>SKPJ01000559.1 GCA_007119595.1 Myxococcales bacterium | reverse complement strand
GTCGATGGCTTCCGCATCGGGGATAAATGACACCAGGGAGAATGCCACGACGAAACCCAATACGACGGGCAACGACAGGCGATGCGAATGTGGAGAGTACGGCGACCTCATGGGGCAAAAGTTTTACCATTGCCCCGCGGTCAGGGGAAGAGCGTTAGATCCCATACCAGCCGGGGGGGCGCACGGTGACATAATAAGAGCCCTGCAACTGCTCCGGGAATTCGTCGACCGCCGTGCCGTCGAGTTGGACATCCCATCTGCTCAGCACGCGCTCATAACAATCGACGACATCGGCCGAAGGAAGCTCGGTGGATGTCTTATTGGTGACCGTAATATCGACGTCAGTCGGCACGTAGCGTCCCTCGCCGGCATAGCGCCAGTTGCTGTGCACATTGGTGGCCATGAAATCGGTGGGCATCTCATCGAGACCCATCGCAGCGCAGCGCTCAGCGGTTTCCAATTGCTGATGCAGGGCGGAGGCGAGCTCTTCGCGCAGCTCCGTTTCGGAGGCCGAGACTCGTTCGAGTAAAAGCTGGGGTTGTCCGGGTACGGCCTGCGGTGCGTCGATCTTCTGGCCGACAAATGTGACGCGGTAGCCCAGATGTGAGGGTTCGTCGGCGTTGTCTGCCAGGCGGGGAAATTGATAGCGCCAGGCTCGTTGAAGTACGCAGCGTGCCTGGGTGGGGCGCAGGACCTGGTCGGTGTTTCCGTTTACCGATGTGGGGACGCCGTTATAGGAGAGATAAACGTCGACCTCTACGGTTCCCTGGCCGGGATAGGCGGTGGGCTCGAAGCAATCGGCGATACCCTCTTCGTCGGCCTGCACCGTGCGCTGCACGTCCACGGGGGTGACGGCGCCGCTGGCGTGTCGCACCTCGATGATCGGGACGAACTCCCAGTCGACATAACCGGTGATGAAGTCGAGGGGCTCGTCGTCCACTGGCTCCTCATCTGTTTCGGCGAAATTGTCGGCTGGGGCCTCGGCATCATTTAATTCCAGTACCTGTGTTTCGTCGTTTTCATCGGTGGGGTTGGTCGATTGATCATCTGCATGCTCATCAACGTCATTGTGGATCTTCAGGACCGGAATATCGTCGTCGGGAGTTGTTGCGGAAACAAAGACTGGGGCACTGGAGAGTAAAAAGACGGGAATGCTCAAGGCGGTCAATCGCCACATAGGTACCTCGTAACTCAAAGCCATGCGGAGGGGTATTCGCTCCGCCATCTCTAAAGGTAAACAGGCCCTGAAATTGGCAAATTCCGCAACGTGAGGTTGGGATGGGCGCCGGAACATCCGCCGATGGCGCTCACGGGTCCGGGGGGTCGACCAACAAAAAACAGGCCGTCGGTTCGTCGCGATCGGGCCGCAAGTCATGCCATTGCGGGGCCTCGTCGAGTTCGGCGACCGTCGCCGGAAAGCGCTGGCGGTCGATGACCGCTGCGTTGACGCCAAATTGTTGAAAATGGCCGCGGGCGGCCGGTTGGGTACGCAGCAATTCCGTGATTTCTCGTACTCTCGGGTCGCTCAGATCGCGATGATCATCGAAGACGACCGCATGGGGTCGATCGGCCCGAAATAAGTGGTGGAGCAAAAATCCAGCGTGTTCTCGGTCGTGGAAGAGTTGCAGCGAGATGCCCGTTCGGCGCAATTCCTCGGCGCAGCGCAGGGGAAGAGTGGCGTCCATGGTTCCTGCAAGCGGGGCTTCCGTGCGCACCTCGCTGTGGATACTGGTCAATATGGGGGCGCGGGTGCCCACGCCGGGTTGGACGGTGATGGCTGCGACAGCCAGGATGATCAAGGCGACGGACAGCGGTTTTAAGCCCGGGGGAGTCGGCGAACCATCGTCGAGGACCGATGCCAGTGGGGCACAGACCACCACGGACGTCGCAACGGTGAAGAGGAGTAGAGTTGACGGTGCGGCAAGGCTGATGGCCGCGGTGACCACGGTCAGCGCACTCAGCGTGATTCGGTGGGCGGGTAGCGCTTCGGCATCGGTGCGAAATATCAGAGCGGTGACGACCACCGCCGTGAGAACGGGAAGGACGACGGAGGGGGTAATCCATTCGTTGGGCCATGAAAACGCCGTCGCGAAGGCCTCGATCCAGTAGGCCGGGGGATAGGCAAATCCAAGAAGGGACGGCAGAGCGCATGCGGTGATGGCAGCGCTTGCGACGACCCGTCTACGCCGGTCGGCACCGCCGGCGCGTCGAAGTAGCTCGCAAGCTACGACGATGGCCAATGCGATGGATGCGACGGCCGTGGCGAAATCGATGTTGATCACCAATAAAACAACACCGGGAAACAAGAGGGCGGGCCAAAATCGAGCCGGTTTTTCAAAGAGCAAAAAGCCGGCGGCGACCATGATCGTAACCGGGACCACCGTGAGCACTGAAGGTGTGGTTTGAGCAAAGAGTAGATAGCCGACGGTGGCCAATAGCGGGGGAAGCACCATCGCAAATATGCAGCCTGTGCGACGGGCGGCGTAATAGGCGATGAGCCCGACGGAGGTCGCGGCTGCGATATTGCGCATAAGCAGTGGCAGCTCTGCGCCGGCGAGTTCGTGCAACCCGAAGATGAAGAGATCTCCGAGCCACGAGTGATATATCCAGGGCTCATCGGCGGCGACGGTGAATAAAAAGAGCTGGATGTCCGGGACGCGCTGCCACGTCCAGATGGTCTCGCCGACCGCCACATGCCACCAATATTGGTGGGAGGTCAGTGGCACTAGACCGAGCCCAAAAAGTGCGAGCAAGGCCACGGAAAAACCAAATATAATGGCGGGACCGACGGGGCGGCATAGCGGTTGGTTCATGGACTACGGGGTGGGCCAGAGGGTCAGAACTGGCGTCTCAACAACAAGGCGCCGAGCTTAATGATAAAAACGATGGCGGCGGCGGAGAGGAGCACACCGGCGGCCGCGGCAAGCCAGGTCAAAATCGTCGGTGGCGATGAGGCCATTCCAGTGATCGTGATCGATGCCCGAAACCACAGGGCGATGAGCACCAGGGTCAATAAGATGGTGACGATCATGAAAATCACGGCCCCGAAGCTCGACGCGATCTTGGCGGCGTTGGGGTTGTGAAACTGGGGGTACATCGCCCCCATCCCCACGGCCATTGCCGATGCCACGAGGGATATGATCAGCGTCTGCGTCGCGGCCAAAAAGGTCATCACCGGATTGATACCGACCAATAGATTCGACGACAAGATCAGAAATTGGCCCATGATGACCACTGGAAGAATGCTCCCCATCCACTTTCCGACCAGAAATCGCTCCAACGAGATCGGAGCCTGTAAAATAAGCCAGAAGGAACGACCCTCGATGCTGACGGCGGGAAATAGAAAACGCCCACAGAGGGCGACCACCACGAAGGCACAGGCGGCGAGATTGAAAAAGGCAAGGCCCACGTCTCCGATGAGCGT
>SKPJ01000103.1 GCA_007119595.1 Myxococcales bacterium | reverse complement strand
TCCGTGTTCCGCGCTCCGTGTTCCGCGCTCCGTGTTCCGCGCTCCGTGTTCCGCGCTCCGTGTTCCGCGCTCAGCGTTCTGTGCTCCGTGTTCAGCGTTCTGCGCTCGGTGTTCAGCGTCCCGCGGCGCCCGTGGCTTGCATCCTTTACAACCCACCCCGTTCAATCCAGTATGCCCCGGAAAATAAACCCCGAGATTCAACGCACGTTTTAATGCCAAGGTGAGTCGATGGCCTCAAAAAAAGACAAGAACGCGGAATCGAAGAATCCAGGCGTCAAAAAGCGCGATATGCCGGAGCAAGACGCCAAACCGGATCCAATGGCTCCCATTGAAGAAGATGGCGTGGTGCGGGCACCGAAAGCTCCCACCAAAGCCCCCAATGCGCCGAAGAAAGAGGAGAAACCCTCCGGCAAGAAAGGCCGGCGCGTCGTCGACCCCAAAAAGGCGGCTGCAAAGGCTCGCAAAAAGCGCGAAGAACAAAAGAAAAAGGAAAAACAAGCCCGGCGAACGACCAAGGAGGAAGGCGGCGACTCCGATGTCGGCCAGGCCATGGGGGTTCGCTTCGGCGACGCCGACGCCACGATGGACGACTTCGCGGCCATGCTCGACGGTGGCGGCACAGGTTCCGGTGTTCCCGAAAGGCATCGCTTCGAGATCGGCGACACCGTCGAGGGCACGGTGGTCTCCATCGGCAAACGCTATGTGTTCGTCGACATCGGAAGACCCGACGAGGGCATCGTGGACCGCGCTCAATACGAAGATGAAGAGGGCAATCTGGAACTGGAAATGGGCGACGAGCGCCAATTCTACGTCATCGGATTCAACGACGGCGTCGAATTGGGCAAGGAGTTGGGAGACGGCGACAACAGCATGGCCGCCGTGGAGACCGCCTACGGCTCCGGCGTCCCCATCAGCGGGCGGGTCACGGGCACCAACAAGGGTGGATTCGAGGTCAATATCGCCGGTGTCGAGGCATTTTGCCCCATCAGTCAGATCGAATTGGGCTTTACCGAAGATCCGGAGATCCACGTCGGCAACAGCTATCCCTTTGAGGTCCAGGAGATCAAAGACGATGGACGAAGCGTCGTCGTCAGCCGCACGGCCATCCTGGAAAAGGAACGGGCCGCCCGCCGCAAAGAAACCCTATCCGACCTCGATGTGGGCGACGAAATCGAGGGTGTTATCACCCGGGTGGCCGACTTCGGCGCCTTTGTCGACATCGGCGGCGTCGAGGGATTGGTCCACGTCTCCGAGCTCAGTCATACTTTTTTCGACAATCCCTCCGATATCGTCAGTGTCGGCGACAACGTCACGGTGCAGGTCTTGAGCATCGAAGAAGAGGCCGAATCCGACGGCGCACCGCTTCGCATCGGCCTGAGCATGAAAGAAGCCCAGCCCGATCCCTGGATGAAGGTCAACGAGGAATTCGCCGTCGGCGAAACCGTGATGGGCACCATCGTTCGGCTCGCCCCCTTTGGCGCTTTCGTGGAGTTGATGCCCGGCGTCGAGGGTCTGGTTCACGTCTCCGAGATCAGTCGCACCGAACACGTGGCCACACCCGATGATTTCGTGGAGGTCAATGAGAAGGTCCAGGTCGAAATCCAAGATATCGACCTGATGCGAAGACGCATCAGCCTGAGCATGGCGGCCGCCCAGGACGATCCGTGGAAGAAGGTCGAGGAGCGCTTCTCCATCGGCATGGAAGTCACGGGCACCGTCTCCAACACCGAGGATTTCGGCGCCTTTATCGACCTCGGCGACGGCATCACCGCCCTGCTCCCCAGAAGTGAGATGAACCTGCCCTCCGAGGTCACGCCGCATCGCAAATACCAGCGCGCCGAAGAGGTCACCGCCCGGGTTCTCAACATCGAGCCCGAACGGCGGCGCATGGCCCTCACCCTGCGCGAGGCCAGTGAAATCGGCGACGATTCCCAAAAGAAAAAGAAGAAAAAACCCAGCCCCTCAGGTCCCCGCTCCTACTCCGATAATACGGGATCCAAAAAGGGCTCGCTGGGAACCCTCGGCGATCTGCTCAAATCCCGTAATGACGAAGATTGAGAAGATTACATCGCGCCCCGTCATAGATTGAACGCATCCTGAAAATCGGGGAAAAACTCCCACTCCCCGACGGGCCGGCGTTTTTTAGCTTTTGCCACCAAAAAGGCGTCCACAATACTGGCCACCGAGAAGAGTCCAAACCCGGAGCAGGTAATCAGGGCGAAACCCAATAACACAAGCCCCTTGACCGTCTGGCCTAAGAGCATCTGTCCCAGCCCGGGCACCGTGGCGGCAATCACCGCCAACACCTCCGACGTATCGAGATCGGGGTTTTCAATCACCGCCGGGGAACCGGTGCGATAGGTCTGCGGCGGTTGGTCCACCGGCGGCTGGTGCATCGGCGCCGACCAATCCTTTTGCTGTTCCGCTGGCGGTCTTGGATCATCTGGTGGCAATGGCCAATCGTCGTCTGCAGACATGGCGGCTCCTTTGAGAAGCGGTCAAAATAGTCTCCCTTCGACATTCGCTGCCTGATTTTGACCGCATCTGAAATTGGAAATTACAGATCCAGAGCTGACGCGTCGGCACTTCCCACCAACTCTTCGATGGCATCGACCTCCTTGGGGCAATCGGCGGTGAGATTTTCTACGCCCGAGGCGGTGAGCAAAACGTCGTCCTCGATGCGCACTCCCACTCCCCGCATCTCCGCAGGGGCCGATTCGTCGCTCTGGGGCACGTAGATCCCCGGCTCAATGGTCATGACCATGCCCTCGACGAGAAGTCGCGCTTCGTCTTTGCTCTCGCGATGCAACCCCACGTCGTGGACATCGACCCCCAATGGATGGCCGATACTATGGGGATAATAATCACGGTGCTTTTCCTCCTCCAACAATTCATCGACGGAACCGTCGAGCAATCCCAACTCCACCATCGCCTCCGCCAGTCGGCGCTGGGTGTTTTCCCGCAATTCTTCATAACTGAGGCCGGGCTTTAGATCGTCGATCGCCGCCTTTTGCGCCTCCAATACCGCCTGATAAATATCGCGCTGGGCCGGACGAAAGGTGCCATCACTTGGAAAGGAGCGCGTGATATCTCCGGCGTAAAATTGGTATTCACATCCGGCGTCTATCAACACCATATCGCCGGCCTCGATTTGGCTATTATTTTCGGTATAGTGCAAGATCGTGGCATTGTCTCCGGCTCCCACGATGCTCGTATAGGCCGGAAACTCCCCACCAGAACGCCGAAAATGATATTCGACGAGGGCCTGCAATTCGTATTCGTACATCCCGGGCCGGCAGTGTTTCATGGCCAATTGGTGGGCCTCCGAGGAGATCTGGCAGGCCCTGCGCAACAGCTTCATCTCCTCGCTGCTCTTGGTCAGGCGTGCTGTATGAATCAGATCGCGCAGATCGACAATCGTACCC
>SKPJ01000025.1 GCA_007119595.1 Myxococcales bacterium | reverse complement strand
GCGCTGCTCAAGCTGTCGTCTCGCACATTCTGTTTTGCCCCGGGCCCCATCTGGTGAGAAATGAGGGCTAACGAGTTGCTCAAACCCAGGAGCCCCAAAAATGTCCGATCTGCTCATCAAGAACGGTGATATCGTCACCGCCAGCGCCCGCTACACCGCCGATATTTTGTGCCAGGACGGCTCGATCAGCGCCATCGGTGAAAACCTCGATGCCCCGCCGGATACCGAGATCTACGACGCCGAGGGAAAATACGTCTTTCCCGGCTTTATCGACCCCCACACCCATGTCTATCTGCCCTTTATGGGCACCTTCGCCAAAGACGACTACGAGACGGCCACCGTCTCCGCGCTCTGCGGCGGCACCACGACCTTGATCGATTTCGTCATCCCCGGCCAGGACGAGGCCCCGCTGTCGGCCATCGACACCTGGAAGGATCAGGCCGCCGGCAAAGCAGCCTCCGATTTTAGCTGGCATATGGCGGTGACTCGATTCGATGACGAGGTGGAATCACAGCTTCGCGAAATCGTCGCCAGCGGCATCGCCAGCTTCAAGGTCTTTTTGGCCTACAAGGGCGCTCTGGGCATCGACGACACCGAGCTTTTCAACACCATGAAGCTCGCCAAAGAATTGGGCGTCATCGTCACCGCCCACTGCGAAAATCCCGATATGGTCTCCTCGCTGCAAGAGCAGCTATTGGCACAGGGAAAGACCGGCCCAAAATGGCACGAACCGAGCCGCCCGGTGGAGGTGGAAGCCGAGGGAACGCGCCATCTATGCACCATGAGTGAACTCACCGGCGCCCACTGCTACGTGGTCCACCTGTCGTGCCAGCAGGCGCTTCAGGAGGCAGTGGAGGCCAAATTTCGCGGCGTCGATGTCTGGGTGGAATCCCTGATTCAACACCTGTTGCTCGACAAAAGCTACGCCGAGCGCCCCGATTTCGAGGGCGCAAACTTCGTGATGAGTCCCCCGCTGCGCGAAAAACACAATCAGGATGTGTTGTGGGACGGGTTCAAACACGGCTTCGTATCCACCCTCGGGAGCGACCACGCCCCCTTCGACACGGAACAAAAGAAGATGGGCAAAGACGACTTCACGCTCATCCCCAACGGCATTCCATCGCTCGAGGATCGGGTGCGCATGTTCTACACCCACGGCGTGGAGACCGGTCGCATCAATCTGCACCGCTTCGTCTATGCCGCCAGCACGGCGGCCGCCAAGATCTTTGGGCTCTTTCCCCGCAAGGGAACCATTCAACTGGGAAGCGACGCCGATCTGGTGGTCTACGATCCGGAGCACCGCGACACCATCAGCGCCGACACCCATCATATGAATATCGACTACAACCCCTTTGAAAATTTCGACGTCCACGGGCGTTGTGATCTGGTCACGGTCCGCGGCAATATCCAGGTCCGCGAAGGAGAATTCGTAGGGGAGACCGGCATCGGTCGACTGCTCAAACGAGAACCCACCCACTTTTGAACTCAATCTACGGGAGAAATCACCATGACGAACTCAAATTTCGATTTTCCGGCCCGCGACTACGACTTTACGGAGTACGTGGAAGCCAAAAACTGGATCGGCGGCGAATGGACACCGTCGTCCACCGGCCGCACAGAACCGGTTTATAATCCCCGCCACGGCGAGGCCATGGGCTCCGTCGTCTTCTCCGACGCAAGCGACGTCCAGGCCGCCTTCGAAGCCGCCCAAAAAGCCCAGAAAGACTGGGCCCAATGGCCGATTCGAGAGCGCGCCGAAGTCCTCTACAAATTGAAGTCTTTGATGGAGGAAAATCTCGACGAACTCTCCTGGCTTTTGTCCCACGAAAACGGCAAGACCTTCGACCAGGCCAAGGCCAGCGTCCTCAAGGGCATTGAATGCGTCGAAATGGGCGCTTCCCTGCAGAATATGGCCGATGGCGGACAGCTCGACGTCAGCCGCGGCGTCAACTGCCGCGTCGTCCACGAACCGCTGGGCGTCGTCGCCGGCGTCGTCCCCTTCAACTTCCCGACCATGGTGCCCCTGTGGATGATCCCCCAGGCCCTGGTCGCCGGAAATGGATTTATTCTAAAACCCTCCGAAAGGGTTCCCTTCGGCTCGATGCGACTCGGCGAATTGCTGCAACAAGCCGGTCTTCCCGACGGGGTCTTCAATATCATCAACGGTGGAAAGGAATCGGTGCAGGCCATCGCCGACCACGAGGGCATCAAGGCGGCGGCTTTTGTCGGCTCCACCCCGGTGGCCAAGCTGTTGTACGAGCGGGGCTCCAAGACCGGAAAGAAAATGCTCTGCCTCGGCGGAGCCAAAAACCACCTCGTCGTCGTCCCCGACGCCGACCGAGAGCTCTCGTCCTCCAATATCGTATCGTCCTTTACCGGCTGCGCCGGACAGCGCTGCATGGCCGCCGCCGTCCTCCTCGCCGTCGGCGACACACAGCACATCATCGACGATGTAATCGAGAAGGCCCAACAGCTGGAGATGGGCGTCGATATCGGCGCCATCGTCACCGAGGAGTCCAAAGAGCGCATCGTCGGCTATATCGACCAGGCCGAAGCCGCCGGCGTCGATGTCGCCGTCGACGGCCGCGGCAAAGAGGTCGCCGGCAGCGACGGATGGTGGGTCGGGCCGACCATCCTCGATAATGTGGAGCCCGGCATGCCCTGCGCCACCGAGGAGATCTTCGGCCCCGTTCTCACGATCATCCGCGTCGACACCCTCGATGAAGCTCTGGAGATCGAAAACGAAAGCCCCTTCGGCAACGCCGCCGCCATCTACACCACCAGCGGAGGCATCGCCGAACGGGCCGTCAACCGCTTCGAAGCCGGCATGTGCGGTGTCAATATCGGCGTACCCGTGCCCCGCGAGCCCTTCGCCTTCGGCGGCTGGAACGACAGCAAATTCGGCCACGGTGACATGACCGGATGGGATGGATTCCTATTCTGGACCCGCCCCCGAAAGGTGACCAGCAAGTGGGCTCTTCAGTCCGACGAAACCTGGATGAGCTGAGCCAATTTGCTCCACCGCTCAACCGTGCCGTTCGCCCCGTGGGGGGGGCGAATGGCGCTCCATCCCGAGTGTTAAGCAAATAAAACCCAACCCTTCTCTCCCCGAGATGTCTCTATGAATACAGACGAAATGATCGAATCCTGTAAGCGCCACACCATGTATACCTGGACCAAGGGTGAGGCCGTCGATCCCCTTCCCATCGAGCGCGCCGAAGGCGTGTATTTCTACTCGCCGGACGGCAAGAAATTTCTCGACTTCAACAGCCAGTTGATGTGCGTCAATATCGGCCACGGTCATCCCAAGGTCGTCAAAGCCATCCAAGACCAGGTCGAACAACTGACCTACGTCTTCCCCGCCTCCGCCACCTCCGTTCGAGCCCGCATGGGCGAATTATTGGCCAAGGTCGTCCCCGGAGATCTGAATACCTTCTTCTTTACCCTCGGCGGCGCCGAAGCGAACGAAAATGCCATCAAGATCGTCCGGCAATACACGGGCCGCCACAAGATCTTGAGCCGCTATAGAAGCTACCACGGAGCGACCAACGCCTGCATGCAATTGACCGGTGATCCCAGGCGAATTCCAAACGAACCAGGCACCCCGGGCTTCGTCCACGTCATGGATCCCCGCCCCTACAATTACTCCTTTGGCGACACCGAAGAGGAGCGAACCAAACGCAATCTGGAATACCTCGAAGAAGTCATCATGTACGAGGGCCCGGAGTCCATCGCGGCGATGTTCGTGGAGACCGTCACCGGCACCAACGGCGTACTGCCCCCGCCGAAGGGATATCTTCGGGGATTGAAAGAGATTCTGGACCGCCACGACATCTTGTTGGTCTGCGACGAGGTGATGGCCGGCTTTGGTCGGACCGGAAAGATGTTCGCCTTCGAACACTACGGCATCGAACCCGATATCGTGACCATGGCCAAGGGATTGACCAGCGCCTACGCACCACTGGGCGCGGTGGCGATCTCCGACGATATCGCCGATCATTTTCAGGAAAACGTCTTCTGGGGAGGCCTGACCTACAATTCGCATTGTGTAGGACTCGCCGCTGCGGAAGCGGCGATCAATGTCATGATCGACGAAGAATTGGTGGAAAACGCCGCCAAGATGGAGTCCATCATGCGTGAGGAAATGGATCGCCTCACCGAGCGCCACGACTCCGTCAAAGAGGGCCGCGCACTGGGTCTATTCGGCATGATGGACGTCCAGAAAAACGCCGACGGCGAACCACTGGCTCCCTACAACGGAAGCCACCCGGCGATCACCAAGCTCGGTCAGTTCTTTCGCGACAACGGGCTCTTTACCTACACCCGCTGGAGCAGTTTTATGTGCAATCCCCCTCTGTGCATCAACGAAGAGCAGTTGCGCGAGGGATTTTCCATCATCGACCGCGGCCTCGAGATCACCGACGCCGCATTCGAGGGGTAATACACTGCCGGCCCGGGAAAACCCGGGTCGCAGGTTGCCCGATGACGGAATCGAACTGCCCGAAGATTTTTCTTCCCCCGGAACAGTTTCGGATTATCCCTCCACTGCCGCCTTGTGCGAGACGACCTGGTCGCCTTCATCTCGATCGCCGCGCAATACCAACAGCGGACAGTCGAGCCGACGGGTCAGCCGCTGCACATCGCGATCACCGGGATAGGTCTTTGCCGCGGGAACGATCACCAGATCTGCATGAATATGACTGGCCACGGAGAGCAACTCGGAGGTCTCGCAGCAGGTGATGCGGCGTATATGGAGCCGAATGGAGCTTCCGGACTCCCGGGCCCGCTTGGTGACCCATTGCTCCAAGGCCCGCACATCCTGTCGCATATTGCTGGCCAATATCACAGTGAGCATAATCGGCCGTTCGGCGCCCATCCGAAGGGCCATCTCCAGGCCCCGTTGGGCCTCGTTGGAGCGGTTGTACAACAATGCGATGGACTGCAACCGACCGGCCTTGGCTCCCACAAATAGGACGGGGATCGACATTTTACGGACCAAAAACCTTCCACGCGGCTCCACCCGAACATGACGGGTGATATTGCGTCCCGTGCTTTCGATGACGAGAAGATCTGCTCCGCGGATCCGCTCACCCAATTGAGCCGTCACATCACCGCGCACCAATTCGAACCCAACCTCGATTTGATGGCGCTGGGACAAGTGGGCCAGTTGACGCTGAGTCCTTCGCACCAGCGCACGCCAGCCACGCCGCATCGTCCCCGGGGTAAGCATTCGCATCGTCCCCGTCGGTAGATCGATGGCCCGCACCAGGGGGTGGTGCTCCAGTACATCGAGTTGTTCATTTTCCGCGAATAGGACCACCAGGGGAACGTCTAGCCGCACGGCGACGGCCGTCGCCGCCTCCAGCGCTGCAGCGTGATCACTGGTGACGTCCAAAATGACAAGGACGCGATGAATGGAGCGGTCATGGTCTGGTTTTCGCATAGATATCACACCGGATCGAAGGTATCTCGAGCTCTACAAAAGCCTTTTCCCATCTCCCATTGGCCACCCTCTAACATATTGACATCTGGGCCTATTTCATCGTTTATGACTCGTCTCGATTCTCGAACTCCACGATCTGTTCCGCCATATCGCGAAGCCGGCGTTGAACCCGTCCGTTGATCGTATCGGCGGGAAATCGACCCTCTTTGTCGGCTGCTCCCGCACTGTGGCCGGTCAACACCGCCACCGCCTCGTCGACATGGGAGACCGCCCAGATTCGAAATTTCTTCTCCTGTACCGCCTCCACGACTTCTCGGCGCAGAATCAGATGCTTGACGTTGGACTCCGGGATCACCACTCCCTGATTACCCGTCAATTTCTGGCCCATACAGGTATCGAAAAATCCCTCGATCTTTTCGTTGACCCCGCCGATGGCCTGCACACAGCCCCGTTGATTGACCGATCCGGTGACCGCAATATTTTGGGCCACCGGGGCATCGGCGAGCGCCGACTTCAGGGCGCACAATTCGGCCAGCGATGCGCTGTCGCCCTCCACGCCGCCGTAGGATTGCTCGAAGACCAACGACGCCGAAAGCGATAGGGGAAAGTCACGGGCGAAACGGGCCCCCAGATAACCACCGATGATCAGCACCCCCTTGGAGTGAATGGGACCGCCCAGATCGACCTCCCGCTCGATATCGACGACCTCCCCTTTCCCCATACGCACCCGGGCGGTGATCCGATTTGGCTTACCAAAGGCAAATTGCCCCAATTGCAGCACCGCCAGGCCATTGACCTGACCGACCTGCTCTCCGTCGGTGTCGATGAGCAGGGTCCTGCGCTCGATCTGCTCCAACATCCGATCCCGGATTCGGCTATTGCGCCGGACCTTGGCCTCGATCGCCTTGTCGACGTCCTCCGCCGTCACCACTCCGTCGTCGCCATCGCGCTGGCGGGCCCAATAATGGGATTCCCGCAATAGATCGCGCAGAGTCTCGGCGTGAGTGGAGAACTTCTCGCGATCCCGAGCCTCCCGGCTGCTCCGATCGCAGACCCGGGCAATGGCGCTGCTGGAAAAGGGCATCAGATCGTCATCGGCGATCAATTTGCTCAAATAACGGGCATAGCGCGGCGCCGTATCGCCGTTTCGCTCCATGTCGTGTTCAAAATCGGCGGCCACCTTAAACAGCTCCAAAAACTCCGGATCCATCTCCGAGAGCAGGTAGTACAACCGCCGTCCTCCCAGCAGGACCACCTTGATGTCCAGGGGCACCTTTTCGGGCTCCAGCGACATCGTATTGGCCAGCCCCATCATCTGCTGGCGAGACTCGATGGCGATCTCGCCGGAGTGAAGCACTCGCTTGAGTTGCTCCCAGGCAAAGGGCTGCATCAAGACCTTTCGGGCATCGAGGATCAGATACCCGCCGTTGGCCCGATGCAGGGCCCCGGGCCGGATCAGATTGAAATCCGTCAGCAAAGCGCCGAATTGGGCGATATACTCCACGCGACCCGTCAAATTATTCAGCGAGGGCTGATCCTCGTAGACCACCGGGGCTCCTTCGGCCTCGCTGTGATCGACGAGCACGTTGACCCGATAGCGCCGAAACAGCACCGCCGCACCGGCTTTGGCCTGCGCCTGGCCCTCGGCGCTCTGCGGCGGCATCGCAAAATTGCCCACCGACCCATCGACCATATCGCCGAGTCCCTTGGCGTTGTGGTTGGACTCCTGGGCGACCTGCAAAAAGATCTGGGCGTGATCGACGATATCCTCTTCCATATCCTCCAGGTGATCGAGCACGACCTCCACGTCTTCGTAGTTGTCGCGCATCTCCTCCAGAGGCCCCTCGATGGCATAGCCCATCACCTCCTGATTGAGCTCCCGGATCTTTTCGCGGCGCTCCCGCTCCCATTTGGGAACCTGTTTTAGCGATTCCTGCATCTCTTCTTGCAGTTCTTGAATCGACTCCTCGACTCGCTCCCGCTCTTCGTCGGGCAGGCTCTCGAATTCACCGGGGGGAATCACCTCCCCGTCGCGCACCGGCGCCAGGGCAATCCCCGCCGGTGTGCGAAGAATGGTGATCCCCCGATCTTCGGCCTTTCGATGCACCGCCTCGAAGGCCTCTTCCTGGCGCTCCTGAAATTCCTCGTCGATCGATTGTTTGCGGGTCTGGTAATCCTCACTTTCAAAGGCCGCGGGAATGGCGGCCTGCATCTCCTCAATCAGCCGCTTCGTATCCTCGGCGAGGGCGTTGCCACGACCGGACGGCAACTCCAGGACTCGCGGCTGATTGGCCTTTTCGAAATTGTGGACATAGCACCAATCCGAGGGCGCCGATTCCCCGGCGGCCCGCCGATTCAAAAATTGCTCCACCAGATCGTGCTTTCCAACGCCCGTGGGACCCAGGGCATACAGATTGTAGCCGTCTTGGCGAATCCCGACCCCGAATTCCACAGCCTCTACAGCCCGCTCTTGGCCGATGATATCAAGGGTCTCTTCCAACTCATCGGTGGAGTCGAACGCAAAATCATCGGCGCTGAATGTTCGCTCGAGCTTTGCCACGGAAAGCGGTTTCAGATCAGCCATTTTGCAACACTCCAGATCATAAAAAAGACATCGACACCACGAGCCGTTCAAAAAGGGGAGTCACCGCGCCGCAGATAACAGGTGTTACGAGTAGTCTGCACCGACCGACAATCGTCAACCCCACGACCACTCATTAAGCCCCACCCTCGACGCCCACATCCCAGGGCAATACGATCGTGACATACGCCGCGAGCAATCCTCCCACAATCATCACTCCCCCGAGTGCGGTGGTCAAAAAGGTCATGGGCGCCAGCGGGTACATCATCAGCGCCAGCCCGATCACCAGATTGGTCAACCCCAGGATGGACACCGCATAGGAGTCGTCCCGGGTGCCGATGGCCATCTCGATCGCCCCGGCCACCATGGCCTGCAACCCCAAGAATAAGACGATGGAAGTACTGATCTCAAACACCCCGAATAGCGGTGCCTGCAGGGCCACCACACCGGCCACCAGCGCCAGCACCGCCACCAACCCCTTTCCCGCAAAATAGCCCGGCTCCACGTGGGCATGCCCCACGGTCGCCATCCCCCGCATCATCCAGTACAACCCCAATATCAGGGCCACCCCAAACCAACCCACCCCGGGCATGGCCACCAACATCGCCCCCAAGACGATGCAGGTCACGGCCTGCAATAACACAAGGGTATGGGCGCCTGTGACGTCGCCCCGGCGAAATGTGGTGGTACCCATGGCTGGTCCCGCGTTTCGGTGCGCAACAATCTATCTCTTGCGTACGCACCAAACCTAAACACTTCCTCATTTGACTGAAATGCGGCACCGGCAAAAAGCTACGCTCTATCGTCTGCTCGTCCCATGATCATCCCACGGTCTTTTCTCTGCCCTCGCCCTGTCGCCAGCGACGGCCCCCGGTTTGAATATCCCATAATTCGGCGTAGATGCCGCCGGCGTCCACAAGCTCGTCGTGCCCTCCCCGCTCCACGATCGACCCCTCGTCGAGCACGATGATCTGGTCCGCATTTCGCACCGTCGACAACCGATGAGCGATCACGATCATCGTTCGGTTCCGGGCCAGATGATCCATGGAGCGCTGAATCGCCGCCTCCGTGGCGTTGTCCACCGCCGAGGTGGCCTCGTCGAGGATCAGGATCGGCGGATCGCTCAAGATGGCACGGGCAATGGATATACGCTGCTTTTGTCCACCGGACAGCGTTTCGCCCCGCTCGCCGATGATCGTGTCATACCCCTCGGGAAGCTCCTCGATAAAGGGGGTCGCTTCCGCCAACCGGGCCGCCCTCTCGATCTGTTGATTCGTGGCCTCAAAACAGCCGTAGGCGATATTGTCTCGCACCGTCCCCTGAAACAAAAACGCGTCCTGGCTGACCAAGCCCACCGCCCTTCGAAGATCGCCGAGGTCGAGGCTCGACAGCTCTTGGCCATCGATGGTGATTTGACCCTTTTGGGGATCGAAAAAGCGCAAGATCAAATTGATCAACGTGCTCTTTCCCGCTCCCGTCGCACCCACCACTCCGAGCGTAGATCCAGCGTCGATGCACAGATCGAAATCGCGCAAAATCGGCTCCCGCTCACCATAGCCGAATTCAATGCCCGAAAACTCGATCTCGCCCTGTACCTCATCTGTGACAAGCGGCTTTTCGCCGCCGTCGATGGTCACCGAGATCTCCAACAAATCCAACACTCGCTGAGTGGACGCCATCGCCCGTTGATATAGATCAAAGGTCTTTCCAAGACGGGTCATCGGCCACAACAGCCGCTGGGTTAAAAAGACCAGCACCGAGTAGGTGCCCACGGCCAATTCTCCCTCGATGGTCAGAATTCCGCCGTAGACCAGCGTCGCCGTAAATCCGATCACAATGGCCATGCGGATCAGCGGTGAGAAGGCGGAACTGAGTCGAATCGCGCGCCGATTCGACTGGCGATAGGAGTCGCTCAACTCACGGATCCGTTCCATCTCGAATTGCTCGGTGGCAAAACTCTTGATGGTGGCAATACCGGAGAGGTTATTATTCAACTGCCCGTTCAAATCGGCGACGTCCTGGCGCACCTTGGCGTAGCGCGGAGACAACAGGCGCTGGTATTTAAACGACCCCCAGATGATCAATGGAATCGGCAGCATCGCCATCCAGGCCACCTCCGGGGCCAGCACGAAAAAGGCGCTCACGATCACCAACGCCGTCGTCGATACCTGCAGGATGTCGTCGGCCCCGATATCCAAAAACCGCTCCAACTGATTGATATCATCGTTCAAGATCGCCATCAGCCCCCCCGTCGATTGCTCGTGGAAATAGGCCATCTCCAGATCCTGAATATGTCCATAGCTCTCCAGGCGCAGATCGTGCTGTACGGTCTGCGCCAGATTGCGCCACAGCCAGGCCTGAAGATACTGAAACAGCGACTCCAGTCCCCAGATCACAACGGTCAACACGGCCAACACCACCAACTGATGGGTCACGTCGATCACCCCCAGATGAGCGAGGAGCGACTCCTCACGCTCCACGACCACGTCGATGGCAGCCCCGATAAGCGCAGGCGGTGCCAGATCGAAGATCTTGTTGAGCACCGAACAACTCGCCGCCGTCCACACCCGACCGCGATAGGCTCCTCCGTACTCCCAGAGTCGTTTTAGTGGATGGCGCTCCTTGGCTTTGTTCTTCATCTTCTCATTCCCGTCGCGCAGATCTCTCAGATTTCGGTGCCTAACAGCCGGCGGAGAAACTCCCGATGCGCCGGAGGAACCAGTCTCAGGACTTCCGCCGGGCACCCCTTCCGGCGAATGGCGATAGCACATCGCCCACAGAGGTCCACCCCTTGCAATCAAACCGCGAATTTTGACACTCTAGCCAATGGCTATGCTCACTGAACGTCCGCTGACCGCTCATCACCACTTCGTAGCACACCGACTTATGCGACGACTTTGCCCCCTTTTCTTCGCCCTGACCTTGATTTTTCTGGGATGCGGAACCGTCGACGATCCACCGGAATGCGATTTCGAACCGGAGACCACCTGCACCTGTTCCGACGGCACCGAGGGCCTGTTGGTCTGTGTCGACGGTTTGGCCAGTTGTATATGTGAAAGGGACTCGTGGGACGGCGATTGATCTGGCTTATGAACTCACTTCACCCCGTTCCGTGACATGAGCCCCCATGCCGTTGATCGAAGAGATATAGCCCGTGGCCTCGGTGTCGACCTCTTTGAAGGCGGCGATCATGGCGTCCCGGATTTGTTCCGCCTCCCGATCAAAGTCGTGAAGGGCGAACATCGCCGGACCGGCCCCCGAGATCGAACAACCCAGCGCGCCGGCGTCCAGAGCAGCCTGTTTGACCTTCCCGAAGCCCGGAATCAGGTGGGACCTCTGTGGCTCCACCACCAGGTCCTGTAGCGACCGGCCGATCAAACTTCGGTCGTCGCGAAAACAGCCCCCCACAAATCCCGCCAGATTCGCCGACTGAACCACGAAATCCTGCAGATCGATCTCGTCGCTGAGCAATGCCCGAGCCTGGCGAACATCGACTGTCAATTGGGGATAGACCACCACTGCCCCCATATCGTGGGGCACCGGAATGCGCACCACGTCGAAGGGCTCCATCGAGCGCACCAGGATCAACCCACCCAACAAAGCGGGCGCGATATTGTCACCGCGACGATTTCCACAGGCCCGCATCTCGCCCAGTAGGGCATAGTGAAAGCGCTCCGGAAGCGTCAACGGCGTATCGAGCACCGCCGATGCCGCCACCACTGCGGCCACCGCCGATGCCGCCGATCCGCCCAAACCGGAGTGCAGGGGCACCCCTTTTTCGATCTCCACCTCCAGCCCGAAGGACAAGTCCCGTTCCTCCACCAGAGTGACCAATCCGGCGGTGGCCGAGTTTTCCTGCGGCTTTGTTGGCACCTCTACATCGCCCTCCAGCCCCGTGATCTCCACTCCCTCCCGTCGACTGCGCCGCACGGTGACCCGGTCTCCCAATCCGGACAGACTAAATCCCAGAATATCAAAACCGACGGCTACGTTGCTCACCGTCGCCGGTGCAGTCGCCGTCGCCGACTCCAATCGCTTATCGATCATCTTCACACCTCATCATTGGCGAGCTCAAAACCGGTACTCTACACCCATCTCGGTGCTCACCGGAAAATTGAACAACCGAGACTCCAGCGGAGAAAAATAGTAGCCCACTCCCACAGCCGAAGACACCGTAAAGGAATCGGAAAGGGCCCATCCGATCCGGGGTCGCACTCTGATGCCCCAATGAAGCCCGTGATCGGAGAAGCGTTGTGTCCCGGCCCCGTCGGGACACAGCCGATCCGGATCGGGAATGCAACTCTTGTCGGTAAATACCACGATGGGGCCAATCCGGTTCATCTCCACCCCCACCCCAACACCAAACGAAAAGGGCCCAATGGCGCTTCCCAACTGCCCCCCCACCATGGTTCG
>SKPJ01000184.1 GCA_007119595.1 Myxococcales bacterium | reverse complement strand
CCGACAATCTTGGAAGGGTCGAATTCGAGCATCGTGATCGCCGGAGCAAAATTGAGCACCCCGAGCACATCCAGACCGCCCTGGTTATCACCGCCACATTGGCTCACCATGACGATTTCAGTGGTCTCGCCGGCTTCCACTTCGATCTCCTCTGCCGTGGCGATCGAGCAGTGATCGACGATGGCGCCATCCTCGTCGAGAGGAATGAGTTCGAGGTCATAGCAGCCCGCCTCCAGGGTCGCGAAATAGTCGGCAAAGACGGTGGCTCCCTCGAGATCGAGATCCGTTCCCTCCTCGAAGTCCAACTCCGCAAGGCTCAACTCCTCGGTGACGACCTCCTCTCCCGCACAGGTTTCGATATCAAAACGCAGTGCGTCGACACCGGCCATCGTTCCCACGTCCAGCGTCAGCGCGATACCGGTTCTGGTTTCTGTATCTTCCGGTGATGGTGATGAATCGAGCCCACATCCACTGAGCGCGACTGCGCCAGCGCAAAATAGGGCCAGGCCTAATTGTTTCTTCATTTCTTACCTCCAGAGACTATCCCGGACCACTCACCGATTTCGGCTGATGGCGTCTCGGCGAAAGGACCTGCACTCGGGTGAGCAACAAAACCTCAGACGTCCGATGCGACACCATATGGCCGAACAATCGCTATCATGAGCCGTCCAGATGGTGGACGAATTTGTTCGCCCCGCTCTGGTTCCCCCCATCTTCTCAATGAAGTGGCGGTCCAGATCACGGGCCATCAAAATCTCGAGTCAAAAAACCTCGAGATTTCGATGCATGTGATGGGCGACCGCCCCCCACCGGAAGCCCCGAAAAGACGTGCACACATACGGGTAAGACAACGCCAATGGCGAGTAATACCCGCCCCGAAAATCTCAAGCATCTGCAAAACCGCAGTTGAACCTGCATGAGATCTCCGGGCCAAACGATCCTCCGGAGGAATCAAATTGCTGTGTCACGAAGCAATGACCCTCCAATCAGCAGAAGATCACGCCTCGTTGATGTAGGAATGTAAGCAGAGCCGAATGCCTACAAAATAAAATGTGAATAGTGGGAATAAACAAAAAGCCGCGGCCTCGATTGAGACCACGGCTTTTCCGGGCTAAATTTCGACCGGCCGAAGTGTATAAAACGCAGGGGATTGCTTATTTTTTCTGGCAACTCACATGGACCGGTAGTTGCATTGAGGCGCGGGACTTCACCAGTTTTCCGGCCTGTTCCGAAAGCCATGACTCAGCGGTGACCAAGTTCCGGTCATCGTCGTAGAACATGTCGAAAACGGTCACCTCGAAATTATAGGATGCCGATTTATTCGAGAATTGATAGCGAACACATTCGGTTCGAGACCCCTCCGACTGCTTTGATTTGACCTTGGTGGGGCCACCGATAACCGGTGGACCCTCGAGCTTGTCCCAGGCAAAGCGCATCGGATCACCATCGGGATCTTTGGCGGTAGCACAGAGCGTGACTTCGGCGGGACAGCTCACGAATTTGCCCGGCTCGTAATCCACGCTCTCCAGATGAGGCGGGCGATTAAGCGCCGCGATGACGCGCAGCCCCTCGTCATCGACCTTGGGAGGTTTTGGATCCTTGGGATCACCGGGGTCCTTTGGATCTTTGGGAAATTTCGGAATCTTGGGAGCCTTTGGGATCCCCGGGAATTTGGGGGGCTTTATCTTGTCGTCGGGCCAGGTGATCGGTGGAGCCGGTCCGGCCTTTTTCTTTCGATCCGGACATTCCACATACATCGGAAAATGCACCTGATGACGCTCGGCAAATAACACATCATGACCGTCGTCGATGGTCTCCGCCCAGGCCGGCGTCGCCGTCAAACGCCCCGTCGTCTCGCCATGATAGTAGGGCTTCCACTGAGTGCATTGCACCGTACGCTGTTGCTTTTTGCTCTTTTTTGCTTCCTCGACGCGAATCGCTTCCGACAGCGGTTTGCCATCGTGATGGGCCCAACTCATCTGCACTTCACCGACATTTCGGACCGTGGCGCAAACGCGGACACTTCCGTCACAGCCCATAAACGCGGTGGGGTCGAATTCGATCATCTCCACCGTCGGTCCCTCGTCGACGCCGTCACCTTCAGACGTATCCATGCAGCGGCTGAACAACAATATCTCTCGGGTCTGACCGCTGCTGACATCGACATTCTTTCCCACCGCCGTGGTGCACCGGGCCGATTGGATTCCCTGGGCGTTGAAAAAGGCCATTTCTACATCGTAACACCCGGCCGGAACCTCCTTATAGTATTCCAAGAATAAGTGGCCCTGTTCCCGGGCATAGGAGGGAACCACAGCCTCGTGGGCCCACTGCTCAATCGACGCCCTCACCGACGCCACCGGATCCGTTTCACCACATGAGCGAAGCGACAACTCCGCCGATGCCACATCGGCCTTTTCCTCCAGATCGACCATCACCCGCAGTGATGCATCCTCCAATTCGATTTTCTCGGGGCCATCGTCGTCGGATCCGCAGGCCACCGCCCACAGCACCAACGAGCTGGCCGCCACGATTGCGACTCTTCTCATTGCATCCCCCCTATCGATTTTCATCCATCGAGCGATGGAGCTGAAAAGCTCCTCCCTGAAAAGCTCCTACCGAGCCTCACAGCCTCATTTTATCTCACCCCATCATCATTCGAGCTCCTTGTTTTCCCGATCGGGAGAGCAAAATGTATTGAAGGATTCGATATCGTCTTTTAACTGCTCCAAGGTGGTGAAAAAGTCCGTCAGCCCTTCTGCTTCCAGGGCCTCCATAACATAGTCCGAATCAGTGATGCGGCTCTTTACATCACAAATATCGTCGGAGGTCAGCAGCGCTTCGGCGACGTCGAGACTCAACTCGATATCACCGAAGAGCGTAGCCCCCATGCCCTCATTGAGCCGGGCTGCAATATATTGAAATGCCAAGCGGTGGTAGGCATCCTTCGGGGTTACCCGCAAGATATCATCCCACAATTCACCGTCGCATAACTCCTTGGTTTCGATATCGACGCCCGCCTCGTTGGCCCATTTTGCTTTGCGTTTTTCAAATAACTGCGGCTTATCCTCTTTGGTCCCCACCGGGGTCTGCCAATATCCCGGCGACCGGGCACAGACGAATTCCGGATCGCAGCCGGCGATATAGAGCGGAAATTTCAGGGAATCCCGAGACTTGATATCTCCGTATCCATTCTTCTTAAACCACTTCTCGGCGGTGATCAGCTTTCGCTCTCCGTTTACAAACTCCACGAATTTGTCGAAGGCCGTCACCTTCCCTTTAATGGCCGTGTCCTCTCGCTTAAACGTCACTTTGATGCACTCCCCCGCAAAACCGGGGTCCGAATAACTGCCATGGTCGGGACCGAGCACCTTCACGTCTTTGATCTGGTCGCGCCCCTTGATGGCTTTCCAATCAAAATTCATTGGATCCAGATCCTT
>SKPJ01000187.1 GCA_007119595.1 Myxococcales bacterium | reverse complement strand
TTGAAGGCCAGAGATATCGGTCTGTATCGCTCTGGAGACTGACGATTTTTGGGATTGGCGGCGGGTTACTGAGCCCGGCAGTGCGGGACATCTCGAGACACGATCAGGACCCGTCCGAATTGCCGGCCGCAGGTGGATGAGCATTGAAAACGTGGGTCGAGAAATATTTTGCGGATCGCCGTCGAAAGGGCATAGTAATGGATGCACGCCGCGATTAAGCCACTGAATGTCGAGTTTTCGGATGTCCCGTTGTTGTATACTCTGGCCGCTTTTGTTGGTCGGATTTGGTGGATGGATAAATACGGGCTGCGTCGCTGGCGTGCATCATCATTCCATTGACAGCACCGTGGATTACGCCGAAGGACAGCGGGCGGATGTCACGGGGTCGGTCAATAGCATCGATTTAGGGTTGGTCGCTGATTTTCGCTACGCCCGATTGGCGATTCCCTTTGAGGGGCATCGGCGTGAAATCGACGTGGTCGTCCGCGACGGCAGCGCGTTTTCGATCGACGAGGTCATCGAGGTGCGATCCCTGCGAATTGATGCGCCGGTGTGGAGGATTATGGAGATCTCCGAGGGCTCATCGGAGCACTGGTATCCGGGGCGGAATGCCCAGCGCCATAGTCTCGAGTTGTGGGCTTCCACTTCGGTGGGGTTGTCGCCCATTCATCCGGCGACGGCTACCCTGGGGCTGACGTATTACAAATATGGGGCGGTGGCAGCCCGGCTCTATGGGGGCTGGTCGCGGACGCCCTATTCCGGGCTCGACCGAAGCATTCAGCAGGGAGCACCGGTCGATCAGCGCCGTCGGGGATACGCGCCGGGGATTGTCGTCGGGCTGGAGCTGACGGTGGCGGCCGGCGAATACGCATTGGAGCTGGCCCGGTTTCTCCTGGAACGCGACCGAGCCGGTCGCAGTGCCTCTGATCGCTGGCAGTGACAGCGGTGGTCATTTCGTCTCGGACAACAGCTCGTGGACCCGCTCCGGAGGACGACCGACGACGGCACCGGTATCGCAGATCACCACGGGACGTTGGATCAATTTGGGGTGGTTTACCATTAATTCCACCCATTGCTCGTCGGTCATGGTCTCCTCTTCGATATCGAGATCGCCGTACAGACTCTCTTTGGTGCGCACCAACTGGTGCGGAGCGATATCGAGGCGGTCAATGGTCTCGGCAAGTGTCTGTGCGTCGGGAGGATCCTCCAGATATCGGCGAATCGTTACTTCCACCCCTTCCTCTTCTAAGATCTGGAGGGTCTTTCGGGACTTCGAGCAGCGCGGATAGTGCCAGATAATAGCATTGGAACTCATGGTGTGGTTTCCTTCGGATGAATGAGAGGGTCGCTTCAGCCGGGAGAATAGTCGAAGGGAACAGAGGATGACCAGAACCTTTCGGAGGGACTTCATCGCCGGGCGATCCCGGCTCGGCGGTAGAGCAGCGACAAGCAAATATTACGCCACCACTCTTGACGGTTTGAAGGTCGTGAATAATTTGAGCTTTGTCTTCGAGATTTGCGGCTTGCACCGTATCTCTCGACCATCGAGTTTATTGGCTACCACAAATCCAAGAGAATTTTTTGTCGGCTTCGAGTGCCCTGGCGGTGCTTTAGCGACGCGGTCGTCGTCTCACTTCGACGACCGAGACCTCGTGGCTCGATCTTCGCCGAATAGCGTCGAAGGACTTGCTCCGAGCACCACGAGTAGTTCGAAGGCCGGCCAGTAATGGAGTACAGTGATGCGACTTGAAAAATTTACGATCAAATCTCGCGAGGCGCTCTCCGAGGCGCAGGACCGCGCCGTGGAGTCCGGTCATCCCGAGGTCAAAGCGCTGCATCTTCTGGATGCACTTCTCGCCCAGGACGAAGGAATCGTCCTGCCCATCATCAATAAATTGGGCGTGGGGACCGATCGGCTCGTCGCAGCGGTGGCGCAGGCGATGGAACGTCAGCCCCGTGTAGAAGGTGTTGAGGCCTCGGCATCCAGTGGATTCGGCACGGTGTTGCGCAATGCTCAAAAAGAGGCCGATAAATTGCGCGACGACTACGTCTCCACAGAGCATCTATTGTTGGCGTTGGCGGAAAACGAAGATGAGGCGGGGAAGATCCTCAAGGAACACGGCGTCACCCGTCGGGGGCTCGAGGAGGCGATGGAGGCGGTGCGCGGAAGCCAGCGGGTCACCGATGTCAATCCGGAGAATAAATACCAGTCCCTCGAAAAGTACACCATCGATCTCACCGAGATGTCGCGGCGCGGCAAGCTCGATCCCGTCATTGGTCGCGACGAGGAAATTCGACGTGCCCTGCAGGTATTGAGCCGGCGAACCAAGAACAATCCAGTGCTCATCGGTGAGCCGGGAGTCGGTAAGACGGCCATTGCCGAGGGGATCGCCCAGCGCATCGCCTCCGGTGACGTGCCGGAGAGCCTGGCGGAAAAGAAGGTGGTATCTCTCGATCTGGGCTCTTTGATCGCCGGGTCGAAATTTCGCGGCGAGTTCGAGGATCGGCTCAAGGCGGTGCTCAAGGAGATCAAGGATGCCGAGGGGCAGATCATCTTGTTCATCGACGAACTTCATACCCTGGTGGGCGCCGGGGCCTCCGAGGGGGCGATGGATGCGTCGAATATGCTCAAGCCGGCGCTGGCGCGCGGCGAGCTGCGCTGCATCGGAGCCACCACACTCGGGGAATATCGAAAACACGTCGAAAAGGACCCCGCTTTGGAGCGGCGATTTCAGCCCATCAAGGTCGAGGAGCCAACCGTAGAGGATACGGTGACCATTTTGCGGGGCTTAAAGGAGCGCTACGAGGTCCATCACGGGATCCGGATCTCCGATGCCGCCCTGGTAGCGGCCGCCAATTTGAGCAATCGCTATGTGGCGGACCGGTTTTTGCCCGATAAGGCGATCGACCTGATGGACGAGGCGGCGGCCGGTGTGAAGATGGAGTTGGAGAGCTTGCCCCAGGAGATCGACCGCATCGAGCGCAAGATCACCTCCCTGGAGATCGAGCGCCAGGCCTTGAAAAAGGAGTCCGACGAGGTCAGCCAGCAGCGCCGCGACGAGGTCGAGGAAGAGATCGCTGATCTGCGCGAGGAGGCCAGCGGCATGAAGGCCAGTTGGATGCGCGAAAAAGAGGTCATCCAAAAGCAGCGCGAACTCAAGCAGCGCATTGAGGACTTGCGTCTGAAATTCGAGCAGGCCGAGCGTAGCGGCAATCTCGATGAAGCCGCCGAGATCCGATTCGGAATCTTGCCCCAGGCAGAAAAGGATCTGGAGGCCATCCAGGGGGAATTGGAAGAGCTGCAGAAGACGGGAAGCTTTTTGCGCGAAGAGGTCAACGACGAGGACATCGCCGCCATCATCGCCCGATGGACGGGAATCCCGGTGCAGAAGATGCTCGAAAGCGAGCAGAAAAAACTATTGGCCATGGAGGAGCGCCTCCACGACCGGGTGGTCGGTCAGGACGAGGCGGTGGCCGCCGTCAGCGATGCGGTGCGCCGGGCTCGCAGTGGCCTTCAAGATCCGCAGCGGCCCATCGGCTCCTTTATCTTTCTGGGCCCCACCGGGGTGGGAAAGACGGAGTTGGCACGCTCGCTGGCGGCCTTCTTATTCGACGATGAGCAAAATATGGTCCGACTCGATATGTCGGAGTTTATGGAGCGCCACGCCGTGGCCCGACTCATCGGGGCTCCTCCGGGATATGTGGGCTACGACGAGGGCGGTTATTTGACCGAACACGTGCGGCGCCAGCCCTATACGGTGGTGCTCTTTGACGAGATCGAAAAGGCCCACGGCGACGTCTTCAATATCTTGTTGCAGATCCTCGACGAGGGAAGGCTGACCGACGGAAAGGGTCGCACCGTCGACTTTACCAATACGGTCATCATCATGACCTCCAATGCCGGAAGCGAGTATATCCAGCAGTACGGACTGGAAGAGCCGGACAAGGCCGAAGAGCTCGTCGACGATACCCTTCGGGCGACGTTTAAACCCGAGTTTTTGAATCGCATCGACGATATCATCTTGTTCCAGGTCCTGACCCGCGACGAAATGGACGCCATCGTCGAGATTCAACTTCGACGCCTACATCAGTTGCTCGAGGATCGGGGATTTGGCATCGAACTCGACGAGGAGGCCAAGCAATTTTTGGCCGACCGAGGTTACGACCCCGTCTTTGGTGCCCGTCCACTGAAACGGGTGATTCAGAACGAGGTCCAAAATGAGCTGGCGAAGGCATTATTGGCCGGCGAATTTTCGCCAGGCTCTACCATCCGGGTCGGTGTCGACGGCGACCAGTTGAGCTTTGCGGAGGAAAAGGCGGCGTAAGTCGGTCGGCCGGGGCTGCGAGAGCGATGAAGCTATTGGGGGCGATCAACTCTCGCAGCTCTTATGATCGTCAATGCAATCGTCGACATCCCAATACAGGGAGTCGCAGTCCTCACCGATGCACTCGCAGCCGCTGATGCCGACGCAGCCCTCCTGGCCCGCTCCATCACCGTAGTACGCCCAGCCGAAAAAGGCGTCGCACATTCCGTCGCCGTGAGCATCCATGGGCTCACAAGTCTTGGTCGATCCGGCGTTCGAATCGTAGCATCCACAACCGCAATCGGGGTCGTCGAAATACTCCGTGCCTTCCGGACAGGAGTAAAAGATTACAGCACATTCCTCCGGGTCCTCGGACACGTAGTCGTATCCGTCCTCTTCGGCGGGACACTCGATGGGCGGAGGAGGTTCGTCGTCGACGCATCCACAGCCGCATTCATTTTGAAAATAAGATTGGTCTTGCTCGCAGACAAAATCGATCAACGGACACTCCTCGGGGTTGTCTGAGACGTAGTGATAGCCGTCTTCTTCAGTGGGACATTCGACGGGCGGAGGAGGTTCGTCGTCCACACATCCGCAACCACATTGGTTCTCAAAGAAAGATTGGTTTTCCTCGCAGACAAAAACACCCAGCAACGCACACTCCTCGGGCTCTTCTGAGACATAGTGATAGCCCTCTTCTTCGCCCGGGCATTCGGGTTCCGTGGTAGAAATATCGGTACACACACAGCCGCAGTCTTCATCGAATGTCCATTCCTGTCCGTCAGGGCAGGCATTGAAGATGGTGTTGCAATCCTCCGGGTGTTCTGTGGAGATCGCCTCATCGGGACAAACCGGCGCTGGTCCCGGTTCTGGCTCGGGTTCCGGTTCTGGCTCCGGTTCTGGGTCGGAGTCGCCGGTGCATACGCAGCCACATTGAACGTCGAATTCGTATTCTTGTCCTCCGGGACAGGGCGATTCGATGGCACCACAGGCATCGGGATCCGGGGCCGGGATGGCGTCATCGGGACAAACCGGCGCTGGTCCCGGTTCTGGCTCGGGCTCCGATGCGGGTTCGTCCGGTTCGGGGTCTGCAGTATTCGGCGAAGAGTCTTGCTCGTCGCTGCCGGCGGCGGAGTCTTCGTCAAGTTCCCAGTCTTGTAAGTTCCACTCTTCGGATTCGTCGGAATCCGGTGAGCCACAGGCGAGCGATACAAAGAGCGCGATGAGCAGCAGGAATAATATTTTGGGCATCTCAAACTCCATTCCGATTGTCGCATAATGGGCAAAGTCATCTGGCCGACACTCTCCATTTGCAACCTCCGTTCCACCGATTGCAAAGATCTGCGATATGGCCAGAGAGCAGGCTGAGCCTTAGGAGCACGGCGATGACTCGGTACGGAATACGACTCCGAATATCAAAATTCTGATACCCGTATCGAATCATTGAAGTAAAACACAGCGGCGAAGGGGCGCTGGACGCGGTCCGCTGAGCGCTGAACGCAGGACGCTGAACGCGAAATCGCTGAACGCAGGACGCGAAGTCGCTGAGCGCTGAGCACGAAGCCGCTGGACGGTGTACACGAAAGATGCCGCGAAACCGCGCTGATGACGCTGGGGATGGCGGTGCTGGGGGGCTCAAGTCCACCAGCCGTGGCCCATCTGAAGAATCTACTCTTTGCGGCTGACAGAAATGAGCTACCCACTTCGAATATGCTGGGACATCGCTCATCCTCGTAGACAATGACACCGGCGATCCTCAAATGACCGGACCTACCACGGTCGGTCGCACCATTTTCCGCGTCCACAGCGTAGTTTAGCGGAATCTTTCGCGCTCGGGCGTTCAGCGCCCCGTGTCCAGCGTTCAGCGCCCCGTGTCCAGCGTTCAGCGCCCCGTGTCCAGCGTTCAGCGCCCCGTGTCCCGCGTTCAGCGCCCCGTGTCCCGCGTTGAGCGTTCAGCGTTCAGCGCAGGACGAGCGGGGGGCTGTCGCGAAGAGATGGCGAAATTCTGAGTGCTACTCAGCGGGCTCTCGACCGTCGAGGGTCTCCGGCGGTGAATGACCGACCACGGTGGTCAGCAAATAGTACAGCCCGCCGGCGACGGCGAAGCTGACGAACCAGGCGTAGGTATACAGGGTCTGCAAAAATTGAGGGACCAGATCTTCGCTGAGTATACTGGCCTCCACCAAAAAGCCGGGGACGCAGGGCAGGATACCGGCGGCCAGGGCGGCCAGGGCGATCATATTATATCCGCCGGTGTACCAGTATTCGCCGGCCTTTTGATACAGAGCATCGAGATTGAGCACCCGCTTGCGGACCACGTAATAATCGATGATCAAAATGCCGCCGATGGCGCCGAGCAAGGCGGAGTAACCGACGAGCCAGACGAAGATGTAGTTGCCGGCGGTCTCCAAGAGTTTCCAGGGAAAGATGGCGATGCCCAAACCGGCGGTGACCATGCCGCCCATGCGGAAGGTGAATTTACTGGGCCGCAGGTTGATGATGGCGTTGGCCGGGGAGACGACGTTGGCGGCGATATTGGTGGAAAGTGTGGCGATGATCAAAGCGATGAGAGCGATGACGATGGAGATCCCTCCGCCCATTTTGCCGACCAACTCGGTGGGATCGAAGATCGGTTCACCGAAGATGACGATCGTCGCCGAGGTGACGGCGACACCGATGAACGAAAAGAGGGTCATAAAGGTCGGAAGCCCGATGGCCTGCCCCATGATCTGGTCGCGCTGGGTACGAGCGTAGCGCGTAAAATCAGGGATGTTGAGCGATAAGGTCGCCCAAAAACCGACCATCGCCGTAAGCGACGGGAAGAAGATGACCCAGAATTCAACCTCCGATTCACTGACCTCCACAAGCTCCGTGCTCGCCGCCAGCATGGTGCCCAGATCGCCGACTTCGACGTAGGCCCAGCCAAAGAGGGCAAGGCCCATCAAGATCAACAGGGGAGCCGCCCAGGTCTCCAGTATTTTAATCGATTCGATGCCCCGCCAGATGATCACTACCTGGAGTAGCCAGAAGACGAGAAAGCAGGCCAATTGCAAAAAATTGATGCCCAAAAAGGGCAGCACTTCGCCACCGATTCCAGCGCCAAATAGAGCGCTCAACAGTTGATACATCGCGGCGCCGCCGATCCAGGTCTGGATGCCGAACCAGCCACAGGCGACGAGCCCCCGCATCACGGCTGCGATATTGGCGCCGTAGATGCCAAAGCTTGCTCGGGAGAGCACGGGAAAGGGAATGCCGTATTTGGTGCCGGGATGACCGTTCAAGATCATGGGCACCAGGACAATGATATTGCCCAGACAGATCGTGAGTACGGCCTGCCACCAATTCATCCCCACCTGGACCAATCCGCCGGCGAGCATATAGGTCGGCACGCAGACCACCATCCCGATCCACAGGGCGGCCATATTCATGACGGACCACGTTCTGCCGGAGGCGGGAGTGGGGGCTATATCGTCGTTGATAAGCGACGGATCGGCAGGTTTATCGAGCGTGGGATTGGGTCTTGAATCCATGGGAGTCTCCTGGCATCGAGCCAGGGCCACATCTTGAGTGCAGAGGCTCGAGAATCCTGTTGGTCGCAAGAATGCCAGTATTGACGACATGATCGGTGTGTCAAGAAGGGGGCTCGGTTCCCGGTCTCGGTCTCGAGAGGTTTGCGCGCTCCGGCTGTCCTTTGGCCGGGGCGATACACACCAAAGGGTTCGTTTGTCGGGTTGAGCGGTCGGTCTCTTGAGCCGGAGTGGATGAACTTGTTGGGGCGTGTGTCGTGTCGAATTTTGGCCGTGTACCAATCTTGCGCCGTTCGCTTCGGTACCGAGGTGATCCATCGTCCCACTCAATGAAAACTCCGGGGAAACACCAAAAGGCGGCCATCGGTATCGATGTGACAACGGGGCGGCTGTTATCCCCGGAATGATGGCTCGATGGTGGATCGCCGGCATCGTCGGTTTGGTGACATTGGTGTTGACATTTACCGGTTGGGATTGGCTGACTCACAGCGAACAAGAGGCCATCGAACATGAATTCGAACGCGATGCCGAAGCCTTTCTCGGGCTATTCGACCGTACGTTCGGTGAGCGTGAAAAAATCGCCGAGAGTGTCGCCGGTCTCTTCTCGGGATTCGATCGGGTCGAACGCCACGAATTCGAAATTTACCTCGAAACTTTTGTTCACGGTGATCCCCAAATTGAGTCCGTCCACTGGGTTCCGCGCATCTCCGGTGTCGAACGGGGTCGATATGAGGCCGAGTTTGCCGAGGAGTTGAAACGACCTCATCCACTGGTCGAACTGACGGCTGATGGTCAATGGATCGAGGCCCCCGACCGTCTGTTGCACTATCCGACTCACTTTTTCGGACCCCGACGAGACGGCGGCTGGGTCGAGGGCTTCGATTGGGCGAGCAAGCCGCGGGTCCTGGAGCGAATGCTCCATGCTCGCGACACCGGAGAGACTGTCCTCGTCGAACCGATTGAGCGTTTTCCAAAAGCACTCGAACACCCCTGGCGACGCTATTTCCTCGTCGTCTCCCCGGTCTACGATCCGCACCAACCGACAGCGACCGAACGTCAGCGACGGGACGCTCTGAATGGATTCGCCCTCGTCGTCGGTCAGACGACCATTCCCCCGCCGGAAGTTCAAATCAATACCAAGGAGATCGATTTCCCGTTGCCGCTGCCTCCAGATCTGGACGTCTACTTTATCGCTCAACGCGACCAACGACCGGAGCGACTCGTTCACGCCATCCCCTCTGTCCATAGTCTCGAGGTCTGGCGGCCCGACGAAATCCGCGACGCCGGGCAATTGATGCACCGCCGCATCGTCGGGACCAACGACCAACGATGGGTCGCTCAGGTCGTCTCCACCCCCGAGTACACCGAAGGACGTCACAGTCCGATACCGACGATATTTCTTATTGTCAGCCTCTTAGCATCCTTTGGCATCACCGGCTTTGTATTCTTGCTCGTCGGCCAAACACAACGGGTCCAGCACCTGGTCGATCGTCAAACTCGGGAGTTGCGCGAAGCTCGCCGCGACGCCCTGGAGTCGACACGAGCCAAGAGCGAATTCTTGGCCAATATGAGCCATGAGATTCGCACCCCGATGAATGGCGTTCTCGGTATGCTCGGGTTACTCGGGCAGACCGATATAAAACAAAACCAGCGCGAATACGTCCGGCTCGCCGAAGAATCCGCCAAAGGACTGTTGGAGTTGATCAACGACATTCTCGACTTCTCCAAGATCGAGGCCCGCACCCTGCAACTCAACCGCACTGAGTTTCCGCTCGCCGACGCCATCAGTGAAACGCTGCAGACGATGACCCTTCGGGCCGCCGAAAAAGGGGACCTCGATCTGAGCTACCAGATCGACGAAGACATTCCAGCGACGCTCATCGGCGACCCCGACCGACTCCGCCAGATTTTGATCAATCTCGTCGGAAACGCCGTCAAGTTTACAGACGAGGGCGAAATCGTCGTCACCGCCGATATCATCGAACGAGCCGAAGACGAAATCACCCTTCAATTCGCAGTCAGTGATACCGGCAAGGGAATTCCCCCGGAAAAACGGGAAGTAATCTTCGAGGCTTTCCGGCAGATCGACCCATCGACGACACGTCGCCATGGGGGCACTGGGCTGGGGCTGACTATCGCCTCCCAACTCGTCGATTTGATGGAGGGCAAGATCTGGCTGGAAAGCGAAATGGGCAAAGGGAGTACTTTTTATTTTACGGCTTGTTTCGAAATCGGTGCCGAATCGGATGCCGAAATCAGCGATAAAGTCGCCAATCTCGCCGGTACCACCGTTCTGGCGGCTGACGACAGCGCGACGACCCGGAAGATCCTCGTTGAGATGTTGGCCCGATGGAGAGTCGAATCGACTGTGCTCGCCACTGGGCGTCAACTGCTCAAATTCATCGATGCCCTGCGTGAGCGCGGCGAACGGTGCGACGTGATTCTGTTGGGTGTGGACATGCCCCAGTTGACCGGCATGGAGGTCGCACGTCGGATCCGGGAGCACCCCGACTGGAAAGACGTCCCAATCATTTTGCTCCCTTCCGGGGGTATCGCGCTGGCTCCCGAGGAGATGAGGGACCTCGGTAAAGTCCGTCAGCTACCCAAGCCGATCCGTCCGTCGAGCCTCGTCGACGCGATGTCTCGGGCACTTCATTTCGAACCGGAACCCGATACGGGGAAACCGTCCGAGGACGACGCCCGCACGCCGATGCGGGTATTGCTCGCCGAGGATAATCCGGTCAACCAGAAGGTCACCGCCGAGTTACTCGCCGCCCGCGGCCACGACGTCGTCGTCGCCGAAGATGGCGCGCAGGTTGTCGATAACTACAGAGAGGACCCACACTTCGATCTGATCTTGATGGACATCCAGATGCCGAAGATGGATGGCTACGAAGCGACGGCCAAGATCCGCCAACTCCAACAGGAGGCGGACGAGTACGTCCCCATCGTCGCCCTGACCGCTCACGCCATGAAAGGGGACCGCGAACGGGCCCTGAAAGCCGACATGGACGACTACCTGTCCAAGCCGGTCACCGCCGACAATCTCTACGCCACCATCGAAAAACACCGCAACGAGTCGGTGTCCGACGACTCCGACTGATATTGAGATGATATCACGAGGCTGATCCCAGTGGACGCGCTCCCATCACGAAAGCGCCCTGGCGGGACGCGCTCGCGCAACGACGGTCAGCCCGTATTTCGCATTCCCGCGGCGACACCGTTGATGGTGGTCAACAGCGCCTTTTGGAGGTCCTCGCCGGGGTGGTCCCCAGCGCGGTGCCGGCGCAAGAACTCCACCTGTAGCAGATTGATGGGGTCGACATAGGGATTGCGCACGTCGATGGAGCGCCGCAACACCGGATTGTTGGCCAGCAATTCCTCATGGTCCGTCAACGTCAGCAGATGCTCAACGGTGTCTTCGTAGCGGCTGCGCAGTTGCTCGCCCAGGGGCTGCAGTGGCGGTGGAACGAGGACCTCGTCGTAGATGGCGGCGATGCGCATGACCGCCTTGGCGAGCACCATCTCGATGAGATCGATGGTGGACTGGAAGAAGGGCCATTGGTCGTACATCTGACGCAGTGCCTGCTGATGGGAGGCATCGAAGGCCCTGCCCAGGGCCTCTCCGGTGCCCAGCCAGGCCGGCAATAACAGACGGGTCTGAGTCCAGGCAAAGACCCATGGAATGGCGCGTAGGCTCTCCAGCCCCCCCTCCTTTCGCCGGTGGGCCGGCCGGCTGCCGATATTGAGCTGGCTTAACTCTGTCTCCGGTGTGGCGCTGCGGAAATACTCCACGAAATTCTCCGTGCGGTGGACTACGCCTCGATAGGAGTCGCAGGCCTCTCGGGCCAGCTCGTCCATCAGGTCTCGCCACTGTGGCTGCGGTCCGGCAGGTGGGGTCAACGTGGCCTGCAACGTGGCCGTCGTATACAGTTCGAGGGTGCGGGCGGCGATACCGGGTAGGCCAAATTTGGCCTGGATCATCTCTCCTTGTTCGGTGACCCGAAGAGAGCCGTCGATCGAACCCGGTGGCTGCGATAAAATCGCCAGATAGGTGGGCCCACCACCGCGGCCGACGCTTCCACCGCGACCGTGGAATAACGTCAGCTTGACGTCTCGCCGGTGGCACGCTTCGACCAGATTTTCCTGTCCCTGGTAGAGTTCCCACGCCGCAGCGAGCCGACCGCCGTCTTTGGCGGAATCGGAATAGCCGATCATCACTTCTTGTGCCCCGTCAATGCGCTCGCGATACCAATCGATGTCGAGCAAGCGGCCCATGACCTCGCCACAACCGTCGAGGTCGTCGATGGTCTCGAAGAGCGGGACGACCCGCATGGCAGGCCGGCCAAATGCCTCTTTCAAAAACAACTCTACAAGCAGGACGTCCGAGGCGGACTCGGCCATGGAGATCACGTAGGCGCCCAGCGACTCCTCTCCGATGCGAGCGGCCATCTTGAAGGTGTCGAGGACATTTTGGACGGTTTCGTCGAAATCGGCCTCCCAGGGAATCAACGCCCGCGGGTTTTGAAGCTCTTTGACGAGAAAGTCGATCCGTTCTTCCTCGGACCACGTCGAGTAGGTCCCCATCTGCAGGTATTGGAGCACGGCGTCGATGGCCTCTGTATGGAGCGTGCTCTCCTGGCGAAGATCGATCTTGGTGAGGGTGAGACCGAAGGTCGCGAGTCGACG
>SKPJ01000533.1 GCA_007119595.1 Myxococcales bacterium | reverse complement strand
GCCGACGATCACTCCTTTGATATCGTCGCCCTCACCGGAGATTCTCTGGCGGGAGAGGCCTTCGAATTGGAGGTCCGCATGACCCGAACCGACCACGACATCCGTCCCTATCTCCACGATCTGGACCTGCAGTGGCACTGGCCCTAATGCCCCTACCTTCGTAATCCCCTCGACTCGAGTAGCCCGGCGCGAATCCCAAAGCCCGGCGCGAATCCCATCGCGCCGGGTCTTCTCTGTGCACTTCCCCGCGACGGGCGAAAAAATTGCCTCGCACATCCACAGTGCTATGGTGACCATGAATATAAGCGCCCGGGAGAGGACCCAGGTTTTGCTCAAGCGGTGGCAGCACGGACGCAGCCCCCTCATCTACTTTCCCGAATCGTCGCAGCCTTGCTACGGAGGGCAACTATGGCGGCCAAAAGCACTACGGCCACAAAGAGCACCAAGAAATCCAGTTCCATCTCATCCGAATCGGCCTTTGGACTTCAGCGCGAGCTCGGCGGACTTTTCCTGATCGCCGCTGCACTGGTAATTCTGCTGGCACTCGTCAGCTTCACTCCAGAAGACATCGCCCTGGTCGACGGCGAGCCATCCAATCTCATCGGCCCCGTAGGTGTTCATATCGGCGACGCACTATTGTCGATATTCGGCATCGGTGCCTTCTTTCTAAACGCCCTGCTCTGGTATTTTGGAATCTCCTTATTGGTCGGACGAGCCATCGAGGCCCGCACCGCCGAGGTCATTGGCCAGGCACTCTTTGTCCTATCCGGTACTGTCCTCGGCCACCTCTGGCTGGTGGACACCTTGATCTTCGGACACAGCGCCGGGGGATGGATCGGCCAATTCTGTGGTGAATTAATGCGTAACTTCTTCGGAACCGTAGGGGCATCGATCCTCGGGGCGTCGGCCTTGATCATGGGCACCGTCCTGGTCACCTCGTTAAGCCCCGGAGCCATCGTGCGCTGGTTTGTAGCCCTCGTCCATCGCGGATGGGCCTGGATCTGCCACAAGCGCAAGGTGCGCCGCGAATTCAAACAGCGATTCGTCGAGGAACGCCAAAAACTACTGGAGGGCAAAGAATTGTCGATCTCCGAGCAGGCCCGGCGCGAAGCGGAGCGCTCAGTAGCCCCATTGACCCCGGAGGGATACGAATTCGAGGAGAAACTCGACGACGAGGTCGACCGCAAATTGGCGAGCCGACTCGTCGGCCTCTTCGGGGGGCGATTTGCCAAATCCAAGAGCTCCGGCGACGACACCGACACGTCGCAAACGGAGAACTCCGGTGACGGCGACACTGAGACCTCCGAGCAAGACGAAAATTGGGAGATGGGCGAACCGGCCGACACGGAACCCGAGATTGAGGACAGCCCGATCCCCATCCAGGGCATCAGCGACAAAGACAACAAAAAAGACAGCGACGAGGTGCACGAGGTCACGGATACCCAGGTCATCGACATGCGCTCGGAGACCGATCCGGAATCGATGCTCGCCGGAGAAGAGGCCAGCTTCGGCCCCCAGATCGTAGAGAGCGAGGCAAAACGAAAGTCTCGCGAGCGCAAGGATATCCTGGCTGATGATGACGACGGGCTGCTCTTTACCCCCAAAAAGAAGGGCAATTACGAGTTGCCGCCGATCAGCTATCTCAATTTCGAGCGCGACGACGAGGTGACCGTCGACGGCGACTCCCTTCGTCAAATGGCCGCCGAAATCGAACAGACCCTCGCCGACTTTCGCGTCGACGGATCGGTCGTCGAGATCTGCCCCGGCCCGGTGATCACCATGTTTGAGTTCAAGCCCGCTCCAGGCGTAAAGATCTCAAAGATCGCCAACCTCTCCGATGACCTCGCCATGGCCCTGGCAGCGCGCAGCGTCCGTATTGTGGCACCCATTCCCGGCAAAGGCGTCGTCGGCATCGAGGTACCCAATCCGGAACGAGAAATGGTCTATCTAAAGGAGATCATCGCCGACGAAACCTTTATCGACGACGACGAAATGAGCCTCCCCCTGGCATTGGGGAAAAATACCGAAGGCGGCTCCATCGTCGCCGACCTGGCCCGCATGCCGCACCTCCTGGTCGCCGGCGCCACCGGCTCCGGTAAATCCGTCGCCGTCAACACCATGGTTTGCAGCCTCTTATACACCCATACACCGGACGATGTGCGCATGATCATGGTCGACCCCAAGATGCTCGAATTCAGCATTTATGAGGATATTCCCCATCTGCTCTTGCCGGTGGTCACCGATCCCAAACAGGCCACGGTGGCCCTGAACTGGACGGTCCAGGAAATGGAGCGCCGTTATCAGGCGCTCGCCGATATGGGAGTGCGCAATATCGATGGATACAACGACAAGGTCGAAAAATTTACCAAGCAAGCCGAGCTCGACCAACTCAATGGGCGCGAGGAGTCGGAGGCTCTCAATGCCCTGGGAATCGACGCCGACGGACAGCCCGACCACGAGCATATGCCCTATATCGTGGTCATCATCGATGAGTTCGCGGACTTGATGATGACCGCATCCAAGGATGTGGAGACCGCCGTCGCACGGCTCGCGCAAAAGGCTCGAGCCGCCGGCATTCATCTCATCTTGGCCACCCAGCGTCCCTCGACAGACGTTATTACGGGGTTGATCAAAGCCAACTTCCCTACCCGCATCGCCCTTCGAGTTACGAGTAAGACAGATAGCCGCGTCGTCCTCGACTCCAATGGCGCCGAAAACCTCCTCGGAAACGGAGATATGCTCTTTGTGCCCCCGGGAACCTCTTTTCTTCAGCGCACCCACGGAGCCTATGTCTCAGAGCGTGAGATCGACAAAATCGTCGACTTCCTCAAAGATCAGGGTGACCCGCGCTACAACGACGAAATCCTGTCCGATGATGAGGAGAGCGGGCCGGAAGGCCTGCCCAAACAGGAAAAGGACGAGTACTACGAGCAGGCCGTCAAACTCGTCGTGGACTCCGACCGGGCGTCGATCTCCATGCTGCAACGCAAATTGCGCGTCGGCTACAACCGGGCAGCTCGCATGGTCGATATGATGGAACAAGACGGCTTCGTCGGTCCCTCCGACGGCTGCAAACCACGGGACGTCCTGGTCGACCAATCGCCGTTTTAGACGAGTTCATCGAATCCAGAATAACACACAGGGCTATTTTCAGGGACCTGTCGAAGGCAGGCAGTAGCCAATTGTGCACACTCTTTGACGCACAGCGCTATACGAATGACCTCTTCTGGGCTATCCTCCTGCCAGCCGTCAACGATTCGAATATCAACTTGCTCATTTTGATCCGTGGAGAGTCGAGATGACCGACACCAAGAGTTGTCCGGAATGCGGAGCTGAAAACCCGGTGGAGATGAAATTCTGTGAGGCCTGTGGAACTTCCCTGGAGGCCGCTGATGAGCCCAACTCACCGGGGGAAGAAAGCGAATACGATCACGGCCACGAAGCAGAAGACGTCGAAGCAGACGACGTCGAAGCAGTCGAAGTCGAAGCAGACGACGTCGAAGCAGTCGAAGTCGAAGCAGACGACGTCGAAGCAGACGACGTCGATGGCGAAGAAGCGCCAGACGGGGAGACCGCTCCCCCCCCACAAGAGAGTGACGACGACTCCATCGCTGAGCAGTCCCATCCGGAGGAATTCGCCGACGACGAATTCGAGGCCGCCGACGAACCTCAAGAGGGCCTCGAAAGCCACGACGAATACGAGATCGAGGCCGTCGACGAACCTCAAGACGGCCTTGAAACACACGACGAATACGAGATCGAGGCCATTGACGAACCTCGAGATGACGTTGATGACGAGTACGAGGCCATCGAGGAGGACGCTCCCGGGGCAGATGAGGACTTCGACAGCGAGTCCCTCGATGAGCACTATCACGACGATGATTTTGGCATCGATGAAGTCGATGCTTCCGCCGAGGATGTGGCGGAATTCGAAGATTCCGACGTCTTCGCCGAAGAGCTCGAAGGAGATGAAGAGTCTGGTGATGAAGAGTCTGACGACGAAGATCCCGTCGTCATCGAGGAGCCAACAGCCTCCATCGAGCCACAGCGAAGCACTGAACGCACTGTGGTCAACGTCGATCCGCTACCGACGCCGGGACCTCATGCAATCCCCCCTTCGCTGACCATTTTCCACGACCAACAAGCACTGGAAGATTTCGTTCTGGAGACAGATGTCACTTATCTCGGTTGTGCTCCCGGCACCGTGGATCCCAGTGCCGAGAAAGTACTGGGCGATGCCGACGGCGAAGAGATGGATCTGGAAGCATTCGCTGGAAACGTGGCCGAAAGGGCCGGCGACATCGAGACATTTTCCGATCCCGCAGAGGATGAAAGCGAGGAAGGCGACGAGGTCCTCGACGAAGATGAATTGTCGGAGTCCGGTGATGAAGTTGAATTGGCTGAGGATGGCGAGTCGGAACCGGAGGGCGAATTCGACGACACCGCACAGCCGGAAGACGATGATGACGCAACGTCAATCGACGAATCTTCAGAACCAGAAAATACGGCGGCTGCACTAGAAGAATCGGTCGTCGACCTTTCGAGTTTTGGAAAGGCACAACTGGCCAAAAAACACGTCGCCATCTTTAAGCAAAACAAAAATTACACCCTCTGCGTCTTGGCCGACGAGCCGACCCAGCTCAATGACGAGGTCCTGGAACTCGGCGAGCGACGAAGCCTCCAAGACGGAGACGTCATCGTCGTCGGCGAGACCATCGCCCTTCGCTTCGATCTGGAAGTGGCCTGACCTCTCTCATATTCTTTCGATGCCGCGATCCAGCCCCCAGACCAATCTGGGGGCTTTTTTATTGGGCTTATTGCATTTCTTCGCCCAACTCATATTTGCCCGGCCCCTGGGGATGCTTTGCCCCAGTCCACCGATAGGGCATGCTCGCTGTCTCAATAAACGAAATCCCCCATTGCCGCCACGATGGCGTGTAGCGAAGACGCCACTCCTTGCCGTCCTCTGCGGGATGGCGATACCCGAACGGCTCGTTGGGACCCGCGGGAATCCGCATCTCGATTCCCTCTGCGTTGCCAAATCGAATTCGCCCTCTCCGACTCCCAATCCGATCGCCGGTGGTCTGCAGCCGGCGAATGGCATTTCCACCAAGATGAACGTCGCTAAGTGACTTGGCACTGGGATCTGCAGAGCTATCCTCCACATAGAGCCCCAGGACTGTGGAGGCTCCGGCGGCACTGGTGATCTCCATCGATGAATTGGAATCGGAATTCTGAATCACCGGAGCGATATAGGTATTTCCGAGAAACGAATCGTCCTGAATCCCACCACCACCCAGAATTTCGATGCCCGAGAAGAGCCCGGCATTGGAGTCACCGCTCTGCACATGGAGTCCGTGCTCGAAGTTTCGCTGCAGAATGATCCGGCTCCATTGCTGAGTATTGACGTTTGCCGGGTCGAGGTCCTCCACCTGCGTGTGGGCGCGGATTCCGGTACCCATACGGCGAATCATGAGATTCTCTAATCGAACCCCGTGGGCTCGCACATCGATCCCGATACCGGCGTGCTCAATCCCCGGTTCCTGGGGATCAATGCGAAGATTCTTGACGCTCGACCACGCTGCGCCATTGACGAGTCGAATGCCGATCATGTCATTCTCGACCACCAGTCTGGAACCATTGCCCTCCAACACGATGCCATCGTGAATTTTTAGACCTACACCGTCACCGTTTTCGTCGTCGATGCGAAGTTTAGCGTTTAGTGGCAGTTCGTAGGGAACCCCCATGCCCACCGAATCGGGCAAATCGTCGATCTCCGATTGCAACACCGAGGCCACGGACGTAGTGCCTGTGATGTCGATGCACTGCCCTCCCTGGGTACAACCCTCACCTTCCTCGCAATTGCTGTCATCGATGCAATCCCAATGTTCGTTTCCATTTCCATTGCCATTATCGTTGTCGGCATCGGTTTCGTCACCGGCATCCGCATCGTTGCCATCATTTCCGTTATTTCCATTATTATCAGACGGCGGTCCGCCGGTGTGATTCGGTCGATGGTGTTGGGAAGCCTCAAATTCACATCCCGTCATACAGAGCAATACAATGCTCGCTACAGCGAGCGCTGATAAACGCATATCTCCCCCCCGAAAGATGAAAAAAAGCACAGAATTTAAAGTGCTTTATAGATGATAATCCCACCGCCGTTTTCGTCAAAACAGCGCCCTACTCCGACAGCGCCCTCGTGCTGATTTCGAAACCAGAGAGGCGAATCCAGACCATCGATCGAGATGTCCATGCTCACAGCGCCGGATTCTGGCGAGGTTCTGAGTAGCGATACCGTCGACGACGGAGCACCAGGAGCACCACTCCGGCCAAGATGAGCAAGAGCGTGCTGGGATGGGAACGAGAACTGGCGCAAACACATCCGCCGCCGTCATCGTCGGCATCGGGCTCAGCATCGCTGTCCCGGTCCCCGGCCTCTTCACCGTCTGGTCCGTCCTCATCATCGGGCCCTTCGCCGTCGGGATCCTCGACACCATCATCGGGGCCTTGCCAGACGTCGGGGACCTCCCATCCCTCGATATCGACTGCCTCCGGTGCCACCGGCTCGCCATCGTCGCGAAGTTCGAAGGACACGAGCTGATCTCTGTCGCCAAGCTTTCGACGCGCCCATACCTCCACGCCGTCGCTCTCCACCGCCGAGCCGATGACTGCCTCGAAAAATCCGGGTCCACTGCCGGCACCGATTCGCACCGGCTCGTCCTCGGCATTTCCGTCGGCGTCGATGGTTGCGTACCAGAGGGCGTCGGTCTCGTCGTTGGCAGTCCAGGCCACGAATCGCCCCTGAGCGGCCAATAATGAGCGCGCAAAAACATCCTCCAGCACCACCTCGGCCACCTCAAAATCATCAGCGCCTTCAAAGCGCAGTAGCGTACCTTCGGCCACCATCCACAGATCGAGGTCACCTCCCGTTTTATCCCAGGCCAGCGCTGCGGCGGGAATGTCGGTGACGAATTGCGTCGACGATTCACCGCCTTCGTCGAAGGTTAGGATTTCGACTCCCCCTTGCGATGCAATCGCAATCAATGCCTCGTCATCTGTGGTACCGGCGTCGACATCGACGAGCTCCGCCGGTCCGTACAGCTCGACGGTTTCTGAGAAATCACCGCTATCGATATGAGCTGCTTCGACGACGGCCCTTTCGGAGAGCGCATGGCCGATGGCTCGTTGCCAGACGACCACCGCTCCATCATCTGTTGACGTCGCCATCAGCCCGGAGGCCACACCATCGACGGCGGCCAACGTCTGGGCCTGCGACCAACCACCGCCATCAAAGGTGCTGTAGCGAAGGGTGGTGTCCGCCACCGGATTGCCCAGATCTTCTGCTGCGACCTCGGACCACACCACCACCAGGCCCTCCGGGGTCGCCGCCGCGGCCACATCGACGACACCGTCGGCGGCGGCCACGCTTTGCGGCATCTCCAATCCGCCGTCGTCGCCCCGGTGGGCAAAGACAAGATGAATGACCCCGTCCGCAGGCTCCGTGGCCGTATAGATCAGTCCACCTTGCTCGTCGGCCACTCCGTCGAAGGCCCCTGCTGTATAGAAATTTTCGACCAGTACCTGGTCGCGGTCCACGAACTCCGACGGCGCAGCCGTCATCGGCGTCTCCACAAAGGTTTCCACGCTCCCCTGCGGCACGTCGACGAAGGGCTCGGTATTCAACTGCAGGTCGAAGTCCAGGAGATCGCGCTGCCAGGAGCGATTGATCGATACACCCAATAATTTCACCGTCAGGGTCATCCGGAAACTCACCGCCCCGACCGCCCGGGTGATCAACGGCCACAGCGCCTGATTGTTAAAATGCATGGCCACCCCGTCTCCGCCCCCCACCGGCGCGCCCAATTGGAGTTGGCCCACGCCGGTTAGCGCGCCGCCGGTGGTCTTCGCCGCCAGGCCTCCCGAGGCGCCAAAGCGGAGCTGAAACTCCGTGGTGTCCTCGGTCTCTACCCCCAGAAAATTGCGCCGCGGTGGATGCTCCTCGCCCTCCACCACCGTGCCCCCAGCGGCGCTGCGCGGCGAGGTGGTACGCATCGTATTCGTCAGCGTTCCGCCCACCAGAGTCGCCAGCACCAGATCGATATCGGCCAAGATGGAGCCCGCCGACGATACGATGGCCCCCAACGGCCCCAATAGGGCCACCGCCCGACCCAGCGGAAAGGCGACCTGTGTCTTGTGATCTCCTGAAATACTGCGCGTAAGTGAAAAATCGGGGATCGCCTCGTCGGCAGCTCCCAGCCGTTCGGCAACCTCAATGGACGCCCCCACAGAAGTATTGATCGTCAGCGTGGGCGTCCCGGGCATTCTGCGGACTACGGCGGGCATGCCCTGTCGTCTCTTACGGGCTTCTTCGGTGCCCAGGGTTCCCGAACCACCGAGGGTGGCCTCCCGGAACTTGCCGTCCAGTCCGAAATTGATGCTCACTCCACTGGACAGGCCCATCGACTCCGCACCGGCGGCGACGAGGCCCTGCGTCGGGGTCTCGCTCTTGAGCGCCAGCGTCGCTCCCAGACCGTAATTGTAGGTCAAATAGCGATCATCCTCTTCGTGTTGAGCGATGGCGCCGCTAAAATTGACACCGGGCACCAGCGAATCCTTGGGCATCAAGTCGTGATATTTGACCTCGTCGCCGAAGTGGGCGGCCGTGCCGAGCATCGTCAAAAAATGGGAGGCCCAGGCCGGCATATCGGCTCCCTCCAATTGCAGCTCCGGCTGCTCCAACTCGAAGTCGAAGAAATCGACGGCTCCCAATTGTGAGATCACCAGCACGACCGGGTCGAAATCACCGGGCGGCATCTTCCACAATTCCAACTCCCCCTCGAAGACTCCCTCCTCGATCTCAACTCCCTGTGAGCGCAGCACTTCATCGCCGGGAAGACCCTCTAAAAATTCGCGAAGTTCCCGTAGATCGGGAGCTTCGGGAAACGAAATTTCTTCAATATCCCCGTCATCGGTGGCGAGAAACCCGGACCGAAAGCGTCGGCGATCGATCAGCCACACATCGCTGGCCCGATCGTGAATCGTCTGGACATCCGAGTCTCCGTCGTGGTGTGGATAGGGAGCCAACTGCACCGTGGCCTCCTGGGTCGGTGCAGTCACTTGCCAGGTCGCAGTGAGCGCATCGATGGCATCGGTGGGCCCGAAGTTATCGGACGCCCCGGCCTTTCGAACCCCCGGCAAAAACAATCCCGCCCGATCGATACTCGTCGAATCCACCTCCGGAAGTGGCGGCCGTTTCAGGACAAAATCGATGCCGCCGATATCGCCCTCGTCGTAGTCGGCCAGGTCAATCCGAATCCGCTGTGGCAGATATCCGGGCTTCGATACCTCCACGAAAAGGGTCGAATAACCGGCGCTTGAGGGAAGGTTGACGCCGAATTCCCAATTTCCGGACTGATCCACCTCGGAGAGAAACCCGTCGACACTGCCACCACGACCATCGCGCACCTCGATGGTCGATTCCTGTAATGCGTTGTCGAGTTCGTCGACGATGGTACCCGAGAGCACGGTATTGCGGCCCACAAACGCTGTGATCTCAATGGCCGGCGGATCCCAGGTCACCGAGCTCTTCTGGCTCCTAATATGCCACGCTGCATCGGCTGTGGACACCGACGTGGAGGGCTCGCTGGTAGAAAACGTCACAGGTGTCGTGACCTCCGTGCCATCGTTGTCGACGGTGATTCCCTCGAGCTCGCCGTCCCCCGTAAAACTTCGGATCGTGACCATGGTCTCATCCGGCGCCGGCGAAGCATGGGTGAAGCTATTATTCGGTCCGCCGATGTAGGCGTCGACGGTCTCGCCGACGGAAACGCTAAGCTTCGCCCATTGACCTGACTCATGCTCGGCGAGCCACACTGTGCCGGTTTTTCCATCGGCAAGCCCCAATGCGACACTGGCATTGACACCCCACAAAATATCAGGCAGGTCATCGTGTACTGTGTAGCCCGCTGCGGTCCCAGGTCCGTAGCACCCTGCACCGTCATCACAATCCTCGTCCCACTCATGCACCTCGACGCCTGGTATATCGGACGGATCGCGGTCTTCGATCTCTTCCAGCTCCGAATAAGTACACCGAAGATTACTTGTATCGAACTCCAGAAATCTTCGCAGGTTGAGTCCCTCGAGGGTTAGTCCACCGGAGAGATACTTTCCGGTGGACTGATCGGCAGGGACGACGCCCGGATATTCCTGCATGGCGATATCGAAATCCCGAGAATCACACTCGTAGAGCGGATGGTCCACCGTGATCGTTCGATGTCCCCCTCCGTCGAAACGCAGAATGGCCGGAAGAAACGTATTACCCAGTCGGTAATCCGAGTATTCTCGAAGAACCTCCATTGGTACCCCGTCGACAACCGTCTGTGGGCCCAAGAGATGGAACAAATCCCCGGGAATCAGCGAAGAAAAACCAGACGAATAACCGACATATATCTGACCATCGATGTGAGGCCTCCAGGGAATGGGCCATGGAGTTCGATACATCGGCAGCGACACGTCGATCGTGGACGGGACCACATCCAACGTTCGAAACTCGATCTCCGCTCCGGACCAGGTATTCAACGCCGCAGGTTTTCTGGCGAAACCGAAGCTCATATAATCACTGGAGTAATCCGTCTGTAGAAAATCACTATCGACGTCCCAGGGCTCGGCAACGGGCCAGATTCCACGCTGGTACCACACGGATGGAGGCTCGAAGAAGCTAGAACGATCCCTCAACAGCAGACGCAGTTCATTTTCCCACAATACGGCCGCCTCGTACTCATATCCCCCATAGCCCGGCATCCCGGGGATCTCGATTCCCCAATAGCCCGGGGGAAGTTCGACAGAAAAATATCCGTCATCATCGGTGGTAGTGACGATCTCGGTTCCCGAGGGATGCAATTCTCCCATACTGCTCGCCACGAAATGAAGATCTACCGGCTGACCGGGACCACTTCGACTTCGGTCATCGCGCAATCCGGACGGTTCGTGGGGCAGCGGATGCTCCGTCGGAAGAAGGCGTCCCACCTGGAGTTGACCGCGAACCACGGCCGGTTCAATCTCTGGTTCCACCGTGAGGGCGGCCTGTTCTCCATGGGCGATCTCCACCGTCTCGAACCATGAAGCGCTAAAGGATACGACCGGTCGATCCATGGCCACATCTGGGCGGTTCCACTCCTCAGAGTCGGTCTCATAGCCCGCAGAAGCCCCGAAATGGATTTCATAGCGCCCCGGCAACAATCCCTCGAAGATCATTTCGTCCGGGATTCCCCCATCCCAATCAAAGGGGCTGGCAGTCAGCTCGACCCCTTCGGCGCCGGTGCCGGCGGCGCCGACGATCCGGATCGGCGACGGCGCATCGCGCCCATCGGCGCCGACATCTGCGACCAGTTCCGCGGCCTCCGGAAAGGGATCGGTGATCTGGAGCGCGATCGCCGTCTCTGCACTCGGCAATTCCAGCGACACCTCGCTGCTGCCACTGGGAATGGTGTCGATGATTTCCTCCACCGGCTCGTAGCCCAATTTGGTGGCCCGAATCTTCCATGACACCGGTGGCAGTCGATGAAAATCGACCCGTCCCTCTTCATTGCTCAAGTCGGTGCGCGGCGTCACAAGTGGATGGTGCGTCACGGGATGAACGCCGGTCAATTCCACGGTCACATCGGATAGGTCGGAGTTTAGCTGCTCCTCTCCCTGGCGGGGATCCCAGCCCTCGACATGGACCGTCAGATCGCCGTAGGCGGGCTTGAGATACATGACCACCTCCTGGCGATATTGAATCGACAGATCGTCGGATACTACCTGCTCCCAACCCTCCTTTTCGGCGGTGATGCGATACACTCCGGGCTGCATCCACGGAAGATAGGCATTTCCAAATTCATCGGTTTGGGCGTTGAAGGATTCCTCGACATCTCCACCCTCACCGCTGAGACGCTCCACGCGCACCCGGGCATCTTCGAGCTGCCAACTGCTCACCGTACAGGAGGTGTGAACGGCGATCTCAAACCCATTTTCGATTTCGCCGGCCGATAGGATCGGCGTCAATTCGAAGCGCTCCCGGACCGTCTTTTCCTCCTCGATTTCAATCGTCTGCTGCAGCGGCTCATAGGCACGGCCGCTAAGGGTCACCTCGTAATCGCCGGGAGGGAGATCATCGAATTCAAAGAGCCCCACAAAGCTCGTCCGCCTGTGCTGCTCGACGTCACCCGACAGGGCCACTTCCAGCCCTTCGATGGAGTCACCGGTGGTGGCGTCGACGGCAACCCCGTGCAATGCCTGACCAAAAGCCGAGCTGACACCAATGAAGAGCGAAAAAACTACAAATACAGAGGCGAATACAGTGGTCCCAACCATACTGCGACACATCGATGACTCCGGAGTCAGTCCTAATATGGAAATATTTCCCCAGCTTAATTAGGTGGCCGGGCGTTATCAAGACCGATGCCGCACCATCGCCGACGCAGCGCTGTGGGTGTGATCTACTTGAGGCTGGAACGCCCTGCAAATTCCGGTCCCGAATACAGCTCGACCCCCCTGG
>SKPJ01000353.1 GCA_007119595.1 Myxococcales bacterium | reverse complement strand
ACCAATCCCCGCGGTGCTACGGCCACTGAGTACTTGATCATCATCGTATGTTGTTCGCTCGGCTTGTTGGGAGCGATCCAACTCTTTGGTGGAGGCCTACACCACCAATTTGAAAGTGCCTCCAATTTTATGAGTTTCGATTCTGATGATGATTCAGCTCGACAACGGCAACAGAGCCGACAGGGCTCGGGGATGCATGCATCGCGCCAAGATCCGCCCGCGCAAGGAGAAGTGGTTCGCGAAGCAGACGAGGAAGTGGAATTGGTCGATGCACCGGATGGACCAGACCGAGACCATGTACCGATTCGTGCCGAGCCAGAAGGAGCAAGCGGTTCCGTTGGGGGAATCAATCCCTTGGTCTTGATACTCTTGATCGGGGGAGTCCTCTTTTTGGGATATATCGTCTTTTCCGACGACTGATTCTCCGGTTGGGGGCCGTTATTCAACGGCGGACAGCACCCACCGAAAAAGCACCAGGCTCAGCCCCGCGTAGGCGATATCCATGGCCATCATCGCTTGAATCCAGGGACCCACATTCGACCAGTCACCACCGTCAAGCAGTGCTGTAGTGACCTGGACACCGGCGATAAGCAGGGGAATCAGCAGTGGATATAGGACAATCGGCAATAGGACTTCGCGTAGCTCATTGCGAACCAGCATCGCCGAGACCACCGTACCCAGTGCGGCGAAGCCAAAGGTGCCCACGGCAATGGCCAGAAGGTGAAGGTGGAGGACACCGGTGACATTCACCGAGAAGGTGATGATCAGCAGAGGTATCAGGGCAATCTCAAAGAGCACCATAAAGATGAGATTGGTGGTGAATTTCCCCAGATACAAGCTGATATGGGTTCCCGGTACGAGGGCCAGGGCTCGCAGGCAGTCATTGTGGCGTTCGTGCTGAAATGTCCGCGAGATGGCCAGCGTTCCGGTAAAGACGATGGCAACCCACAGAATGCCCGGGAAGACGAGCGGGGTGGTCTGCTCGCCGTGATAGAAGGCAAAGGTAAATACCACTACGAGCAATACGGCAAAGGCGACAGTGGTGATCAAGATTTCGCGGGTTCGCCACTCGCGACGTAGGTCTTTGCCGATAATGGCCAGGGTTTGACGAAAAATCAGTTTTCTCATGGACACACAATAGGTGGCTGCGATGGTGATGACCAGAAAATGGCGTTGAGCAGAGGATGGCTTTGAGAAAAAAGCGACAGCACGGGAGTATCCCCGATCTGACGGGTGCAATCGGGGGCGATGGACCGGATTCAGTGGGCCGCTGACCGGAATCAGGCGTGCTTGCTGTAGGCTTTCAGAACATCTTGTCCATCGTCGAGGAGTTCATCATAGGCGACTTTTCCACGGCGCAGAATGAGAAGTCGGTCGGCGATATTTCGGACCAGGCCAAAATCGTGGGTGATGACCACGACAAGGCGACCACGAGCGACGAGTTGACACAATAGATCGGCAATAAATTGTGTGCCCTGTCGGTCAAGGCCGGTGGCGGGCTCGTCGAGCAATAAAAGTTGGGGATTATGAATGAGCGCTCGAGCGATGGTGAGGCGTTGTTTCATGCCGCGGGAGAAGGCTTCAACACTGCGGTCGGCGTCATCCACAAGCCCGACCCGCTCAAGCCAGGCCTGGCAGCGTTGAGGCGCATCGCCGATACCATAGAGCCGGGCAAAAAAGGCCAGGTTCTCACGGGCAGTCAACTCTTCGTAAAGTAGTGGATGGTGGCTGATCCACCCGATCCGATGGCGCGTCGTACGAGCGAATTCGTCGCGGGACATCTGATCGTATCGGATCTCACCACTGGTGGGGCGATCGACGGTGGCGAGCAGGTTTAACAGGGTGGTCTTTCCAGCGCCGTTGTCGCCGACGACCGCCGTCAGGCATCCGGCTTCGAGCTCCAGGTTGATTCGATGCAATGCAAAGGAGCGTCCGTAGGCACGGGAAAGCTCGTGCAGTGCAACGCGCGACGGAAACTGCTCCACATCCGCTCCTCAAGCAGCACTCGATGCGGAAGAGTCGAGCGATTGTAGATCGTCGATCTTTCGCAAAATCAGAGCGAGGCGCTGCCGCAGAAGAAGCTCTTGCTCTTCGAGTTCAAAGGCCTGATCGACGTCGTCGATTTCTTCGAGCACACCTTGGATTTGTGCCAGCTCGTCGAGTACCTCTTCCCGTCGCCGCTGCAATGCGTCGAGCATCTCCTTTTTTCCATGAGTGTTGTCGAGACGCCTCGACTCACGCCGACCATATGCGGCGACAAACAACAGCCCCAACAGCCCACCGAATAAGGCAATCCACCCTCCGAGGGGACGCGAAAAGGGCAGTCCTTCGACGCGAAAGGTATAGGATTGGCCCCGGTCCACGGAGTGGTTGTGGGCGACGAGATAGTCCTGATTGGTGGAGAGCCCGACGGCCGACGGGTCGGAGCCCACATCGAAACCGGGGGCTCGCAAGACGAGATCGTCAAGGCGAGGAATTCGCTCAAAGGGGGTGTCGATGGGAGCCAATACCTGGAGCTCGTCGACCGGATAATCCATCTCCTGCTCGTAGGTCAATGATGAGGAGCGCACGGAGATCGAAAAACGCATCTGGACGGTGACCGGACGATTGGGCTGAAGCACTCCGCTCCAATAAACCATATTATTGACGATTTGATGATCGCCGGGTCCGGCAAAGCTAATTCCCTCGGCTTGAATCGGAAGGCGAATCGGGAGGCCGCGCTCCAGGTTCGGATTCGAGGCGGAACTGATATCGAAGGCATGATCGCCGTCTACTTGAAAGGTCCAGAATTGATCGACCACTAGGTATTCTTCCCAGGGAGAGATGAGAAGTCTCTTTTGGGTGACCCGAATCGGTGGCAATTGATGGGTGCGATCGAAGAGCTGTAGCTCAATGCGCAGGTCGTCGGAGGGCTGAATAAAATCGGAATCAAAGGAGAGTCCGCCGAAACTGGTGGAGGCCTGAAGATGAAGCCCCTGACGTGCCAGACCATCGGGAAGGCCGTCAAAGCGCGCCATTCCTTGCTCGTCGGTGGTTGCATTCCAGGAGGAGATAGTTCGAGCGAAATTATCCGGCTGCAGTGGCCCCGGGGCTCGCACGGCATGCAAAACCACTGGCAGACCGCTCAAGTCCGTATCGTCTACGGTGGCGTGTGATAATTTGACCGACACGGAGCGATCTCCCTCCGAAAGTTCGGGAGGGGCTCCCGTCGGCGGAGGGACTTGCTCGTCGGTTGCATGGACGGCCGATTGGTCGGGCTGAACCGTTGGGGGGGCCGTCGTCGCTTCACCGGGAAGTGCATCGTCCGGTGCTTCGTAATCATCGGCTCCCACGGTTTGGGCATGGGCGACCGAAGAGAGGAGCAGCAGCGACAACGAAGAAATGATAATCCATCGAAAGTTCGCAGAAGAGGTTTTCATCCGGCGACCTCCGGAGGGTGAGAGAGCGTTTCGAATTCGTCGGATGCTCCCTTCGCAGCTGCGGAGGCTTCATCGGAAGGGGATTCAATGGATGTGCCACATTGGCTGCAAAAGCGGTCGTCCATTTCGAGCGAGTTTCCGCAGGTCGTGCAGGTCGTGGGATCGGCGTTTCCATTAGTGTCGGACAACGCCTGCTCCATCTTGGACGCCGAATTGGTGGTGCCATCGGCGGGAGGCGTTTTTTCATCCGGGCTGGACGCCGTGTTGAGCCGATCGGCGACGGCGCGGTCGACGATGGTTTCAAAGTCCCTCTCGCCACCGTGAATGGCGTCGAGACGGCGCATTACGCCGACGGCCTGGCGCTCACAGGAGCGCTTGAAGCGCTCATAGTCTTGCTTGGAGATCTTGTTGGTCGTCCAATCATATTCGATATCTCGAAGGGCCTGCACCAGAGCTACCTTTCGAGCCACCAGTGATTCGATTTCGCGCAGCTCTTCGTCGAGCAACTCAAAGCTCAACTGCTCCTGTCGAGCAATGGAAAAAGGGCGAATCATCAATACCGTCATAGCTACGGTAAAGGCGATCGCCACAATGATGAACAAGATGGTCATGAAGGCCCCTCACTACGCGTCGAATTGTCGAGCTCCGAAGGGGGCGATAACTCGGTCGGCATCAGCGAAGATTCTTCGTATTCACTGGTGACCATCATTTCGTAGCGCTGCGCAGAGCCCCAATCGGAGTGGGACTCGGCGGTCCAGATGATGATCGGTGAAAAGCTGAGGGCCACCAATGAGCCAAAGATCGCCGCTCGGCCCCAGCCGCCCTCACCGGGGCGCAGATTGTCCAGAGAGCGCTTTGCGGGCCACAGACAGATCAGCGCACCGAGGACGAGGATTACTCCGCCAAACCAGAAAAACCAGGTAAATGGGCTGACGAAGACCTTAAAGACCGCAGTCTGGGATTGGGGATCAAAATTGACCAGTGCCACATAGAGGTCCTCCATCGGTGTGGAGCGAATGTCGATCTCACTGATCGGCATCTCTTCGGTGGCGTGAAATACAGGCTTTCCGGGGTAGAGATTGTAGAGATGCTTACCGTTGCGCTCCACGGGCATGGTGGCCATATACATGGTGCGTTCGCGGTGCTCTTCGGGATGCAATCCCTGATAGGTGAGGGTGTAATCACCGATGGTCACCGATTGGCCGCGCTCCAGGGAGAGATCTTGCTCGATCTTCATCGAATTACCGGCAAAGGCGACAAAGGCGAAGACCACGCCGAGGTGAACGATATAGCCCCCATAGCGGCGCTTTTGCTTCATACACAGGCGTATCAAGGACTGCGTCCAGCTCTCCTCGTGTGCCTGTCGCCGGGCGGACATTCCCCGGTAAAACTCCTGGACGATGGTGGCGGCGACAAAATAGCACAGTCCAATGGCAGTGATGGCATAGGCAGCAATCACGGCATCTGGAGTTACGCCGAGGTCGACGCCGCGAGCAAACCAGTAGGCGGCAATGCTCAGTGGTGTCAGCACCGCCGAGGCGGCGATGGGGATGATGAAATTGCGCTGGAAATTCTTCCAATTCGCTCGGCGCCAGGCGATGATGGTTCCAATTCCCATCATCAATAGCATCAGCAGCCCCAGTGGGATCATCCAGCGGTTGAACCACTGGGGTCCCATGGCCACTTCCTGACCGGTAAACCATTCTTTGATACGGGGCCACAGGGTGCCAAAAAGGACCACGGTGGCCATGCTCAAAAACATCCAGTTATTGAAAATGAATGCCGCTTCCCGGCTGACCGGGCTGTCGAGGCGTTGCTCGGCTTTCAATTTGCTCCAGCGCCAGACGAATAGTGCCAGGCTTACGGTAGCGAGTGTCAAAAGGAGTGTGAGGAAATAGGGACCGATCTCACTTTGAGCGAAGGAGTGAATGGATTCAATCAGACCACTACGGGTGATGTAGGTTCCGAAAATGGTCAGTAAGAAGGTGCTGATCATCAGTCCGATATTCCAGCGCTTGAGCATTCCGCGCCGCTCTTGAATCAACAGCGAATGAATCAGAGCGGTCGATGTCAGCCAGGGAAGAAGCGAGGCGTTTTCTACGGGATCCCAGGCCCAATAACCGCCCCATCCCAACTCCTCGTAGGCCCACATGCCTCCGAGAATATTTCCAATCGTAAGTAGCAGCCAGGGAATGAGGATCCACTTTCGGGCAGCCTCCACCCAGGTATTGCCCAGGTTTCCGGACAACAAGGCGGCAATTGCAAAGGCAAAGGGCACCGTCATGGTGGCCATGCCGCTTAGCAGAAAAGGTGGATGGATGATCATCTTCGGGGTCTGAAGCAAGGGATTGAGCCCCTCACCGTGGGTCGGATCGTCGATGAGTTGATATCCCTCAAAGGGATTGGACCCAAAGACCAAGATAATGAGCAATCCCATGGTGACCGCCATGCACACGGACATCACCCATGGCATAAACTGTTGATAGCGATCGCGGTTGACGTAGACACAGATGGACGAGAACAGTGTGACCATCCAGATCCAAAAGAGCAGACTCCCGGCCTGACCACCCCAGAATGCGCCGAGCAGGTAAAATGTGGGCATCGTGTGGTCCGAGAAACCGGCCACGTATTGGATGCTGAAGTCGTGGGTCAAAAAGGCGTGAATGAGCACCGCGGAGGCGACGGTGAGCGCGCCGAAGACGGTGTAGACGGCAAAGCGGGCAGCGTGGAGAAATCGCCGCGATCCAGTCAGGGCGGCAACGGCGCCAAAACCAATGCCGACCATCGCTACATAAAGAGCGAAATAGATAGAAAACGAACCGAGCCAACTCATGAAAATCCTAAATTCAACGGGAGGCCTGAGGGTCGCTTGACTCCTGGGCATCATCGTAATCGTCGCCGTATCCGCCTTCGGTCGGCGGAGCGCCTTCGTAGCGACTGGGACATTTTACGAGGACTTCGTCGGCGTGAAGTACAAACTCTTCATCGAGCCGTCCCTCGGCGACGATTTCGGAGTCCTCCTCGAATGTGTCGGGAAGGGCGCGATGATATACGATCGACATCGATTCTCCCTCGGTGGCGATATCGAAGCGAGACTCCAGCATTCCCGGCTCCCCTTCGAACGAGCCCGATTCGACATGGCCCCGTACCCGGATGGTTTCACCGATGAGTTCATCTCCTCGTTCAACGGCGTTATGAACATCAAAAAAATAGGTCTCGGCCTGGATGCCATCGAAGACGAGAAAGACAATGGCCGCCAGGGCAACCGTGACACCGATGAGCAACCCCCAGTTGGGTCCCTCGTCCTGATGATCGGAGAGACCGTATTCCAAGTCGTCGGCGAGCAGTCCCTCATCATCGAGTTCATCGTAGAGAGAACCGTCGCGAGCATGCTCATCGCCATTTGCAGAAGATTGTTCACTCATGACATAGCCAAGAATTGAAGTGGCGAAAAAAACAAGTGATGCTTCCGTCGAGATATCAAACCGGTATTACTTCCTATCGATGGGGGTGGAGTATTTCGGTTTCACGAACGTTGCTTTTGATACAAAGGCACTCAAAGTGTTGAAAGAACCAAACAGTCGGTACGTCGTCAGCATTCCGGTCAATGCGGTGCCCGACGCCCACCTGTACCCCAGAACAGGTAGCGTAATCACTGGTGGGAGACAAGTAAGGAGGACGTGACATTTTGCCGCATCACCCTCCACGGCACGTGGAGGGGACGTGATGTCGATGAGCGAGGAAACCACGGGTCAGCCAAATCCCATCGAATCGATCGGATCAAAATAGTGGGATGACGCCGCTGCTTTCCTCCTCCGGTTCTGGCTCTGGCTGAGGCTGAGGCTGAGGCTGGGGGCGAGGTCTCGGGCGCGGGCGCGCTCGGCGTCTGGTGCGGACCGTGGGATCCGTGAATTCCTCGTTGATATGAAAGACCATGCCGTTGCGCTCCAATTCGATTTCATATCTCGGGCTGCTCGGCTCGATGGTGACGGAGCCGGAATCCGACATATCGACTCGGAATTCGTGTTCCTCTCCCGGATTACCCTCAAATACGAAGTGAGCGAAACCGGTGGAATCGGTTCGCGCCATCTCTTCGCCATCGAGCAGGATGGGTACATTTTCACAATGCTCATCGTCGAGGTTGTTGTCACAATTGAGCTGTACCCAAGTGAGGTATTCCAGGACCGTCGATTGAAGCTCGGCGCGAAGGGTCACCGGTAATCCCCGATAATTTCCTTCCAGAGAGCGAGTGATCTTAAGGGTTGTCGATTCCCTCGTATCCTCGCTGTCGACGTAATAACCCTCCATTTCGTCGATGGAGAGCTCGATCTCTTCTCCGGGACGCTCCAGCAAAGTGCCTTTGAAAACCCCTTCGGCATCGGTAAATCCGACGACGCTGCCGTCGATGCGAACGGGGACCCCTGCGACGGGGGATTCATCGATGGTGAGGGTGCTGACCTCGATGGGAAACTCGTATTCCGGGACTTGTTGTGGCTGTTGTTGCTCATCACCGCAGGCCGATGCCCAGACCAGACAGCTCGCCAATAGCAGGACCATCACCAGGTGAGGTGGAAGGGATGGGCGAATCATCGGGATATTCATGGCTCGTCTCCAATGTAGGAAATGGGGCAAGAGCACGGGCATCAGTCATCGTCATCATTACTGGAGAGTTCGATAATCTCGGCGGAATTGTGGGAAGCGAGAAAGGAGCCGGCAGTGGCTCTTGGGTCGAGAGCCGAGAATTGGGCATAGCGGCGATTGGCGATTCCGATTCGGCCGTCAAGTAGAGCTTCGGAGACGCTGTCGATGATCTCATCGAGTTCGTCACGCACGGCGTCTTTTGCATAGATTTCGTGGAGAGTTTCCCAGTCGTCTTCCGGATCTTCTTGATGGCGTATGAGGTTGCTCAAGTGTTCCAGGGCATCGGAGTAGTGCTTGAGTTCATCGGAGCGGGAGGAAGCATTTTCTGCTTCTTCGATGGCTTCTTGTGCGCTCTGGCGCCATTCGTCGAGTACGCGATCGGAGGCCGACGTCAAGGCTTCCGCCGGTGGGTTTTGCCCAAAGCTGGTGGTGACGGTGAGCCGGGGGTCGCCGCTGACCGATCCGGGCAATTCGACGGAGGGGTGATGGGCGGATTCGTCGGCACGTGCCGAATCGGCAGGCTCCTGCGCCTCGGCATCGTCGGCCCCCTGTGCTTGTGCTTGTTCCGGGGGGGGCTGTGGTGGTGGATCGTCGTCAGCGAGGAGTACAAACCCGACCCCTGTGATCATCATAATCGCGAGGATGCCAGCGCCGACGACTTTGATATCCGGACCATCACTGCCCTGTAGGTTATTCAGAAACTCCACCGTGCTCTGAGGGCGTTCGGTGGGGTCACTGGCCAGGCCGTCCTGGAGCTTGTCAATTAGTTTTTGATCATCGTAATCGGCGAGGTTGCTGGCTTGCAGGGGAAGGCCCGTGATGCAGGCCGCGATCACGGCGGCAAGGCTAAACACATCCGATGCCGGGCTGAGTTCCCGTTGTTCCGCCGGGGCATCCATTTCGGGGGGGCCAAAGGCACCCAGATTTCCCCGATCCTCGAGTTTTAACATATCGAAGGGCTCGAGGAGGACTTTGCCCTGATTATCGATCCAGATCGAATCGGTGGTCAGGTTGGCGTATGCCAGTTGCTGAAGATGAATGGTTTCGAGCAGTTTGGCGATGGGCTCCAGCAATTCGATCGTGCTGTCCGCGGGGAGAGCTCCCCCGTCCTGTAAAATCTCGGTCAATGTTTCACCGCGAGGCGATTGCAGCTCGACCCACATTCCCGAGTCGCTGACAAACATGCCGTGCATGGTCACCAGATTGGGATGATTGAGGTCATGGAGCTGGGCGATTCGCTCTCGAAGAGGAGTACTCATCGCCTCTGGACGACCTTCCCAGATTCGCTTCAGGAGGACTTCTTTGCCCAGGGCGTTTTTGGCCTCAATGAGAGTGATATCTCCGCGTTGAATGTCCTCGGCTTCAAATTGGTATCCCCGGTGGAGATCCTCGTCATTGTCGATCGGATCGCCGCCGTCGGATTCATTTCCGGCCATCAGAGCATTGACATCGACGAATTGGGTACTTCCGTCGTAGCCCGCTGCCTCTTGTTCCGGGGTAAAGTGAGCCTCTTCTTTGGCAAAGTCGGCGATATTGACAAAGGCCGTGGCTCCGGCGGGAGAAGCGTTGTCATCACCGGGGATATAGACCTGTTCGCGACCGTCGCCGCTACTCGGCGCCGAGGAAAAGCTGTCATCGAAGCCACCAGCGCCGGAATCGACGGAGGAAAAATTGCCGCCTACCGAACCGGGTTGGCTCTGGTGAGATTGGTTTTGTTGCCCGTAGCCGCCGCCGGGAGCTGGAGGTGGGTTGTGCTGGTTTTGCTGTCCGTAGCCGCCGCCGGGAGCTGGAGGTGGGTTGTGCTGGTTTTGCTGTCCGTAGCCGCCGCCAGGAGCTGGAGGTGGGTTGTGCTGGTTTTGCTGTCCGTAGCCACCGCCTTGAGCTGGAGGTGGGTTGTGCTGGTTTTGTTGTCCGTAGCCGCCCCCTTGAGAGTGGGGGGCGTTTGAGTGACCCGGAGCGCCCTGGTGTGAAGCAGAGGGCGGATGGTTAGGGGAGTTCGGCCCCTGATCAAAGGAGCTGCTGCCATAGTCTGGTGCACTACTGGTGATGGCGCCGTCACCGGATCCATCGAGTGATTTCGGGATTTCAAATAGCTCCGTTTTGTCTTCGGCGTCGATGGGGGGCATGGAGTCCATCGTCGGCGGAGGAGCGAATTGAGGCTCGTCTGCTCCACCACCTCCACCACTTCGAATCGCGTCGAGATCGACGAGTTGTGTTTTGTCGTCTTCGCTATAGTTGTCCTCTTGTTGCTGCCCCTGGTTTTGCCGGCGGTCAATGGGGTGTTGGCCTTGGTTGAAGCGGTCGTCAGACATGGGCAGTCAGTGGATGGAAGAAGCAGTGATCCATCGAAAAATATCGCATCATATGCCTTATCGTCGTGCATCCGGGGGGGGTTGAAACCAGCGTTCGTCGACCTCAAATCCTCGCTCGCGAATGGCGTCCATAAAGGTGGGCAGGTTTCCAACCGCAATGTGTTCGCCAATCACATCGCCCGTATTGGGATCGTTGCCACGGTTTCGAAAGACGAAGATCGGCCGAATTTGATATTCTCCGGCCGTGTCGAGACCGAGCACCTCGGCGATATGTGTAATCTTACGACTTCCGTCGTTGAAGCGACTGGTTTGGATGATGACTTGAATGGCCGAAGCGACCTGAGAGCGAAGGGCAGCCAGCGGCATCTCCACATTGCTCATCATGGACATCGTTTCCAGCCGGCGCAAGGTATCGTCGGGGTAGGTAGCGTGACAGGTCGACATGGTACCACCGTGACCAGAGGTCATGGCCTGCAATAAAGTGAGCGCCTCTCCGCCACGAATCTCACCAATGACGATGCGATCGGGGCGCAATCGCATTGCGGAGTGGAAGAGATGGCCAATGCCGACTTCTCCACGCCCCTTGGCGTCGGCCCCCTTGGTCTCCAACATCAACACGTGGGGCTGCTGCAGTTGCAACTCCGAGGAATCCTCGATGACGATAATGCGTTCATCAGGACGGATCTTGGCGGAGACGCAGTTCAGAAGTGAGGTTTTACCACTACCGGTTCCCCCGGCAACGATGATATTTCGCTCCATTTGCACACAGATATCGATAAAACGGGCTCCGATGGGAGAAATCGAGCCAAAATCGATCAATTTCTTCAGCGAGAGATCGAATTCTCCAAAGCGCCGAATCGCCACGGAGATGCCGTTTCGCGCACAGGGAGGAATCACCACGTGGACCCGGCTTCCGTCGGGAAGACGGGCATCGAGACGCGGGTTGAGCTCATTGAGCGACTTTCCGACAAATTGAGCGATATTTTTAACCCCACCCAAAAGGTCATCATTATTTTCGAAAACGGCATCTGTCTTCTGAAGTTTTCCACTGACCTCAATCCATATGTCGTCGGGACCATTGATCATGATCTCGCTGACGGAATCATCCTCCATATAGGGTTGTATGCAGGAGAAATAGCGGCGGATGGACTGACGGAAGATCTTTTCTGGGATCATATTTCGCTCTGATCTCGAAAACGCAAAACTGGCGACCGTATCATCGCGGGGAGGTCGAGTCGCAGCCGACATCGCCGAAAATGGTCCGATAATAAATACGGATGCCCGGACTTCATACCACCAACGAGTATACACGAGGCGAGAAAAGACCGTCAATTAAACGGGATATTTCTCATCCACTGCTTCGAGGGACAACGGCGGTTTCCATGGTTGCAAAAGCGCCTAGATAAAGGGAGTCCCAAGGGTTGAGACTTCCCGTCTTGTGGACCCATTGCCCTACGTGCTACAGCGCTGCCGAAGGGGCATGCGCATATTGACATGCAACTCAAACCCCTTCATCGAATTTTTCAAAGAATTGGCGAAGGACTCAATTTCAGGGCCCTTGATGCTTCGTTTTATCGAAGAAAAGATCGTTTCTGTGCTCGCTGTAGTGGCCGTCGTGACGCTCATCACAGCCGTGGCATTGGTCTTTTATTATGCACCGGTGGAACGGACGATGGGGATCGTTCAGAAGATCTTCTACGTCCACGTACCGGCGGCGATGGCGATGTATGCCGGATTTGTCGTGGCTGCTGTGTGCAGCCTGCTGTATTTATTAAAGCCCTCCGATCGGTGGGATACCGCTGCATTGGCCGGTGCCGAGATGGGACTACTGGCTTGTGTGTTTGTGCTTGTGTCGGGACCACTTTGGGCGTTTAAGGCATGGGGGACATTTTGGGTTTGGGATCCCCAATTGACGGCGACGTTCGTGATATTCGTGATGTATGGCGCCTATGTCTTGCTGCGCCATTTGGGTGGGGAGAGCCGACAGATCAAACAGGTGTCGGCGACGCTGGCCATTTTGGCGGTGGTCAATATTCCCATTATTCATCGAGCGGTGGAGTTATGGGGAGGGATGCACCCGCAGGTGTTGCGCGACGAGGAGGGTGGACTGACCACGGAGATGGCCCATGCTTTTGGCGCGACGACGCTGGGGTTTTTGCTAGTGTT
>SKPJ01000343.1 GCA_007119595.1 Myxococcales bacterium | reverse complement strand
GTGGTGGCAGCCGGAAAGGCCTCTCATCCCCAGAGCGCATGGTTCGAAGAGGCCTATGCCACCTGTCCCGTTGCATCCATCGTCGTCGATAAAAAACGACGTATTGTGTTCTCCAATGCCTCGGCACGGCGTCTACTTCCGGTTGACGACTCCGGTGCAATCGCTGACCTCGAATCGATTTGCGATGGCACAACGGAGGATAATCTCGCCACATTGATCGAGAAGGCAGCCAGCGACGAAACCTCCCTCCGCTCCTGGAAGGGACGACTCCATCTTCCCGATCCCAGACCCCTGGAAGTTCGCTTTATTCCCCTGCCAACCCCGAATGCACATTGGTTGTGTCAACTCCTTCCGTATCGAGAAGCCGATACGGAAGTCCAAGTTCGGCTCGTCTCCGAATTGGCCGATATCCATCGCCGCCGCGGCGGACTCGCAGAATCGGGCCATTCCCTCGTGGAGACGATCCACCGGCACCTGGAAACAGCGGTGGCAGCCGTGTGGTGTAGCGGTGACGAACGGGTGTTGCGTTGGTCCGCAGGGGATCCGCAGGTCTGCCAGACCATGGCCGATGAACTCTCGGGGCCCCTGCTCTCGGGAGACAATTCGTCGGTCTTCTTCGGCGGTCACCAACTGGAGATGGCCCGTCTTCCATTGGCATTGCCACAAAACTGCTCCATTCAATTGCTGATCGCCACGACCGATAAATTGCGGCGAGCAGCCCCTTTTTGGAATTGTCTAGCGACCACCGCCGAAGCCTCGATGCAGAGTGCCCGATTATTCGAATTGCACATCCAGGAGCGCCTCCATATGAGAGCGGTCCTGGAACATATGCCGATGGCCGTACTGCTCTTTGATCCCCAGGGTAAAGTGTTGGAACTCAACCTGCGTGCGCGAGCGATGACAGGACGGCGCTCCTGGGATCGAATCGGCGCTTCCGACCATCCCTTCGAGGTCTGCGACAGCGACGGAAACCCACTTCCCCGAAAGCATTGGCCCCTGCTTCGAGCCGTGCGCACTGGCCAGACGTGCGAGGAAGACGAATTCATCCTCGATTTTGGCGACAAAAAGCGAACCGTCTCCATCACCATCATTCCCATCACCGACGATGACGATCAGATCACCTCGTTTTTGGCGACCGGACGCGACGTCACACAACGCAGTGAAGAGGAACGGCGCAAAGATGAATTTCTTTCGGTCGCCAGTCACGAATTGCGAAGTCCTTTGACGCCGCTTTCGGGATTTCTGCACCTGTCGCGCAAGCAGGCGGAATCGGCTCAACAAGTCGATCCGGAAGTGTTGCGCAAAGCGGAGAGCCAAGTCGAGCGGCTACAGCGACTGATCGACGGTCTTCTCGATCTGTCCCGGCTGGAAACGGGAAAACTCCCCATCCGACGCCAACGGATCGATATGTGTCAACTGTTGCGCCGAATCATGGAACCCTGGCTCAACGGACGCCATGGCGAGCGCATCGAATTGGATATGCCCAATGGCGAAGTCACCCTCGATGTCGATCCCGACCGCATCGATCAGGTCGTCACCAATATGGTCGATAATGCCATCAAGCACGGTCGCCCCAACGGAGAGATCCATATCCACCTTCTCGACGACGAAAATCAGATTCAGATCGCTGTGCAAGACGAGGGCGATGGCATGCCCCAGTATATCATCGACCGCGTCTTTGAACGGTACTTCTTTTCTCATCAAAACGACTGCTCCGGCATGGGAATTGGGTTGTATGTCTCACGCCAAATCGTCGAAGATCACGGTGGTACCATCGACATCGACAGCGCTCCCGATCAGCCCACGACGATCACGATTTCCATTCCTCGCCAACCCGCCTAAAAACAGCGACGATTGCAGATCTGTGATGGCCCTGTTACCCATGGGACTAACGAATAACAGGATGTTCGAGGTCCTCATATATGGGGTTCACATATATGGGGTTCACAGAGTGCCGACACCCATCCATTGCGTGTGAGATTCTGGGGTGAAGTCTCCAGAATCGTCCCTTTCTCTTTTTCGTGGCGAGACGACAATGACAGATCTCCAAAAGGGTTGGCAGGCTTATAAGAGTGGAAACTTCGAGCGAGCAACCCGCATTTTTGGTAGCGGTAATGACTTTTCGCATATTGCCGGTGGTGCGCTTTCCATGCTCGCCACCAATCGCGGAGAGGAAGCAATCGCGCTGATCGAGCGGTTTCGACAGAAGAACTCCTCTCCCGATGCCGATGCACTTCTCGCCGACATAAAGGGCCGTCAGGGCGCACGTCGTGAGGCAGAAACGCTACTTCAACGGACCACGTCACAACGCCAAGAAACCGGCTTTTACCGCTCACTTCTGGGAGAGCAGCGAATCCGGTTGGGAAAATGGGAGGACGGTATCGACGACTTTATCGCGGCCATAAATATGCGCGATGATCGGACGTTCCCCCATATTCAGCGGGTCATTGCCGATATGGTAGATGCCGTTGCTGCGCGGCGAATCCCTCGCCAGGACGCGATGCGATTTATCAACCGCATCGACTATTCGGCCTCTGATAAAACCCAGGAAATCAACAGTTTTTTCGCCAGCGCTCGCCGGGCGCTCAATGGCAATCGACGCATGGAGCGACAGAACCTCGGGGAGCCCTGGGCGGTCGATGGTGGAGCTGCCTCCTCCGCCCCTTCGCCCCAACCGACGCAGTCCAGGCGGCGTTCGCTCAACGACAATCCTCCTCCCAGATCCTCACCAAGAGCCTCACGGCAATCGCAGCAGCGAGCTCAGCGAACGCGGCGACAGAACCAGCGACGAAACCGCAAAAAGCAGCGCAAAGACCGGCGCAACCGGCGGCGCGGTCGCCGGGGTCAAAGTTCATCTGGGCCTCCTCAAAACCAGCCCCCCCCACGACAACGTGACAACAACCAGATCCAGCACCGCCTATCACAGCGGCCTCAGGAGGGGACTTCGAAAAAAGATTTGCTTATGGAGGCCAAGAAAAAAGATATGACTGCCGTCATGCAGGATGAGCGGCGCCGAAATGAGTGCCTTCAAGAGCTCGTCGCCGAGGTCCATCCACCGATATGGCCCTCCGAGGTTGAGACACCACTGGACATCATCGAACCCATTGGGTTTTCAGAACACTCGATCCTGCGCGGCAGCAACCGCATCGAGACCGCCAACTTCCGGATTACCGGTGGAGATATCGGGGTGGAGATCACCCTGGAGCGCTGCATGCACAACCTCATCGCCGCCGCATCGGCCAAAAAACCAACCACCCTGCCACTGACCCCGGACTCGATTCCACGTGTCGAACTCAACTTGCTCGACGACTTCCTCCAGGCCATGCCCGATCTTGACGAGTTATATCGCGATGAGACCGATATCGACGATCCCCGGCCCCTGGCCGTTGGAAAATTTATCGGTGAGTGTATCGTCCAGAGCTACGGCGGTATCTGGCGTTACGACACTCCGGTCAATACTTCCTTGATTC
>SKPJ01000453.1 GCA_007119595.1 Myxococcales bacterium | reverse complement strand
GGGGAGTGGCCGACGTAGAGGACGCCGTGGGAGGCGTGTATTTTCTGGCCGATCAGGGGCTGGCGGCCCGCGACAAGATCGTGATCATGGGCGGCAGCGCCGGAGGGTATACGGTGCTCCAGAGCCTGGTTCGCCACCCCGGTGTCTTTCGGGCCGGTGTCTGTCTTTACGGGATCTCCGACCTCTTCGCTCTGCAGATGGGAACCCACAAATTCGAAAAACACTACAACGACTCCTTGATCGGTCCCCTGCCGGAAGCGGCTGACCGGTATCGAGAACGCTCGCCGATCCATTCCGCCGATAGCATCGAGGACGCCGTCGCTCTGTATCACGGCGCTCAGGACAAGGTGGTGCCCGCCGACCAGGCCCAGGTCATCGCCGATTCCTTGGAGCGCCGGGGGATTCCCCATCTTCACCACGTCTATGAAGACGAGGGCCATGGGTGGCGAAAAGAAGATACGATCATTCATTTCCACCGATCGGTGCTTGAATTTTTGACCCGCCACGTCATCTACGGATGATCGGTGTCAAATTATGGTGGCAGCCATTCATTGTGACTCTGGGCTGAGCCGGGACAGCGGTCCCTCGTCGACGCTGTCGGGGTCGAATCTCGCTTCGTTGCGCAAGGTCGCCATCGGATAGGTGCAGTACAGTCCGGCGAGGATGGCGGCCGGACGGTGGTTTCCACTCTTTTTTACGCCACCGAAGGGAAGTCGGCTCGATGCCCCGGCGGTGGATCGGTTGAGATTGAGGATGCCTGTTTTCAGGTCGTAGGACAGTGCATCAAAGCGCTTTTCGTCGGCGGTGAACACACTCATTGCCAGGCCGTAGTCCGTGGCGTTGGCGACGTCGGCGGCTTCGCCGTCGTCGTCGACGGTATAGATGACGACATCGGGACCGAAGAGCTCGGCAGCCTGGTGGGATCCACGGCGATCGGGTTGGGCAGCGCGCCACAGGGCGGGACGGACGAAATAACCGTCGCGATATCCGGGATGGGCGCCCCCTTTGAGGATCGGCGTGAGATTTCCCCCTTCATCATCGTCTTGAGCGCGCCGAAATTTGGCGTATCCCGGACGGGTGGCCAGCGGGCCCATCAGGGGGCCGTCATCGTCCATCGGGTCGCCCGTGGTGGCTCGGCGAAACAGAGCTTGCAGGCGATCAATGAGTTCGTCGGCCACTTGTCGATGAACGACGACTCGGCTGGTCGCCGAGCAGCGCTGGCCGGTGGTCAGACAGGCGGCCTGGGTGATCTCGTGGGCCGCCTGCTCCAGATTGGCGTCGGGGCAGACGATGGAGGTGTTTTTTCCGCCCATCTCGAGTGCTAGCAAGGTGCCGGGCCGGTCCAATGTGGCCTCTTTGATACGGCGGCCCGTGGCGTAGGATCCGGTAAAGAGCACGCCGTCGATGTGGCGGTGAGCCGATAGTCGGGCGCCCACCGGCCCTGGACCCTGCACCAGATTGATCACCCCGGCGGGAAAATCGGCTTCCTGGACGCACTCAAAATAAAGCTGCATCGACAACGGCGAATACTCCGAGGGTTTGACAACCACCGTATTGCCCGTCGCCAGCGCCGGAATGATATGCCCGTTGGCGAGATGGAGCGGGAAATTATAGGGTCCCAGCACGGCGAGGACACCCAGAGGGCGATACTGCCAGCTTCCGCCGCTCAGTCCCTCGGGATGGACCGGATCGGTCACCCGGAGTCCCTCTCCGGTCATGATATCAATTTTTTTGAGCAGTACCGCTGCTTCCGTGCGGGACTCCCACAGCGGTTTTCCCATCTCGAGGGTGATCGCCCGTGCCAGTTGATCTTGGCGGGCTTGTAAGGCATCGCGAAATTTTTCCAAAAAGGGAAGTCGCCCTTCGATCCCGCGTCGATCCCAATCGGAAAGGGCCCGTTGAGCGGCGTCGACAGCGCTATCGGCGCCATCTTCTGACCAGGGCATGGTGAAGACCGTCTCCTCCGGTTGAGCCGGGTTTTCACGGACCCATTCGTCGGTCGGCGTTTGGGGGATCGTCCATTGGTTTTCGATATAATTGCCGCGGGCATCTTGATTCATGGGGAAACCTCGAATGGTTTGAAAGTTCTGATGGCGACGATGATGGGCAGAGCGTCCGGTTGTGGCAAGGTGTGATCCACCTCCGTCGGTACTCGGTTGCGAAACAGCAGAACAAAGCTGGCTGTGTTGCCTCGGTCTTGCGGTGGCGCTACCACAACTGCGACCTCGCGCCTTGCCAGACTGTGCCCTGCTGTTCCGGCCCTTCGACCGACGGAGATGGATCACACCCGGCCGAGATTGCCGATCGGCATCGATGATCGAAAATGGAAATGATCTCGATCTTCGGTGGCCGTCGTGGTGACACAATTGGTGGGATTAAATAAGCCGCCAGGCGTGGTTAGCAAAGACGGACGTGACGCGCGCGTCGGCTTACCCTATTTTCGTGCGAGCATGAAACCTATCCAATCAGCATCGACGGTACAGATCTTTCATGGGTGAACACAGCGAAGACAGCTCACCGCTAAACGAAGGGGAACCGCCGAAGGAGTCGACCGATGAAGAGTCGAACCACGAGGTGTTCGACGAGGGTGAAACACCGACGTCCGATTCCGATGGTGTTGAGACTCCGGATGGCGTTGAGACGTCGCCGTCGAGCCAAGCCACATCGCCACAACCACCGCAATCTGATTCAGACGATGGGGATCAGGCTTTCACGGAGGCTGAAACCGGCGATTCCGGGCCGTCAGATGGACGTGTGGAGCCCGAGGACGAATTGAAAGCGCTGGAGTCTGTGCTTCGGCGCACCCGGAGCGCATTGCGGGGACCGGTCATTGTAGAAGGTGCGCTGTGGTATGGCGTGACCATCTTGGCGGTCATGTTGTCGGCGCTGTCGGTGGCCTGGTTAGTCGACGATGGCGGGTATGCTGCGGCGCGATGGATACTGAGCATCGGATCTGCGGCGGCCACTGCCATGGCGGTGACGGCGTTGGGCTTGTTTTTGTGGCGCCGGCCGACGCTGGAGCACACGGCAATTCGGGTTCAGCGCCATGCAGCGCAGTTTCGAAGTGATCTGGTGGCGGCCCTGGAGTTCGGTGGCGCGCTTCGAGACGACGGGGGAGAGTCGCTTCGACAACGCGGCGTGAGCCCGGCCCTTGCCGGGATGCATCTGACGCGCACGGTCCGAAAAGTCTACGACGAAAGCCAGGGCAGCAGCCTCGCCCATCTGGTGCCGCGTCGCGATCTGACTCCACCGATTTTGGCGCTATCCGGTGCGGTGGTCCTGGTGGCCATACCGCTGGTGGTGAATCCGGGATGGACCCTGGGGGTCCTCTCCGGTGAGCGTGTCGGCGCCCCGGTCGTCGGCGAGCGAGTGGTTCACGACACGATTGTCGGAAATCTGGAAGGGGTCTTTGTCTATCCATCCTATACCGGACGGGATCGCCAGATTCGCCAGCTCGGCACGGGCTATATCGAGTCGCTGGAGGGCACCGAGGTTCATCTACAGGCGGTGCTGATGCCCGGCAATTGGGCGTCGGTGCAGATGGTCGTGGAGACCGGCGATGAAGGGGAGCCTGAGGTGTTTGATATGACCCTCGGTGACGGTTACCGAATGTCGGCGAGCATCACCCTCAAGGACAGCGGTCATTATTGGTTTCGCGGCAAGACAGTGGAGGGACGTCCCGTCGAGGAGCCGGGCCGACGGCGCATCAAAGTGCGAAAAAATGCTCCGCCTCAGGTAGAAGTGACCTCCCATTCCGGCCGCGTGGAGGTCCAACCCGACGATGTGGTCACCTTCGATGTGCAGGTCAGCGACGACTTCGGCATCGATTCCATCGAGAAGATCCATCACTTTCAGGGAACCCCCGATGATCCGGAGCGACAATCCGTTGGCAGCTCCGTTCTCTCCAGCGAGCCCACCCACGTTGAAACCGAAGTCAGCTTCGATCTGCGACCGCTGGAGTTGGAGCCCAAAGACGCCGTGGTGGTCCGATTCGAAGCCCGCGACAACAACACCACCACGGGTCCCGGGGTAGGCAAAAGCGAATCGATCTTGCTCTACGTCGAGAGTCCCGAGGACAAGCATATGCGCAACATCGCTCAGCAGCAGGAGGTGATGGAGGCATTGATGAGTCATCTCGCCGACTTTTTGGAGTCTCCCGTCGGGGAGCGGACCCTGGAAAACGGCAGTTATCGCCAGCTCGTTCGCCCGCGCCTGGAGGACCGAAAGCGAATCGACCGCTATCAACGCACGCGCAGCATCCATCGACAGGGGGAAGGAATTTTGGAGGGTATGGATCGGACAGTACAGCGGCTGGAGGATGATCCCTTGATGCTGTCCCGCAATCTGACTCTCTTTAAGGGGTTGCGCGATCAACTCGCCGAGCTCCACGACGAGGGCGATGAGCTCTTCGCCCGGCTCGATCCCAGGGCGGGACGGCGCGATTTGACGGTGGCCCATATTCAGGAGGTCGCCGATCATGCCTCGCAGTGCGAAGAGGAGCTCGAGCGCGGGGTCTTGAGCCTCGAGGAGTTGCTGATCAGTCAGAAGATGGATCTGGTGGAGGCGACGGCCCAGGATATCGAGCGGCTACGCGATCGACTCCGCGATCTGTTGGAGCAATACCGAGACACCGACGACCCCGAGCTGCGAGAGGCGATTCAGCGCGAGATTGAGCGCCTGCGCCAGCGAATGGCGGAGCTGATGGCCCGGATGCAAATGCAGATGCGTGAAATGCCCCGGGAGCACGTCAATTTGGAGGCCATGGAAAATATGGAGATGCAGTCGCAGGCCCAGGGGCTTAGCGATCAACTGGACGCCATCGAGGACTTGCTCGACGCCGACGATATCGATGGAGCGCTGGAGGCCCTCGACGAGATGGAGGCCCATCTCGACGCCATGAATACCGAGATGGACAACTCCTTTTCTCAGATGCAACCGCAGGGATTGTCGGAGCTCGATCAGGCCGTCAGTGAGATGATGGACGAGGTCAACGTCCTTCGGGATATGGAACAGGAGCTGGAGGAGCAGACCCGTGAGTTGCAACAACAGCTACAGGACGAACGGCGCGAACAGCTCGAGCAGATGCTCGCTCCCGTCGTCGAGGAGTTACTGGAGGCCATTGAGGCCCAACAACAGGCGATCGATGATATGGAAGATCGACAGCTCTCCGAACAGGACCGGGCCGGCGTCGATCGGGTCGCCAACGCCATGGATGCTCTCGAAGAGATGGTGGAACAACAGGATATGGAGCAGGCGCTACAGCGGGCTCGATCGACGAATCGCGCCCTGCGTTCGATGCGTAGCACCATGAGCCTGTCCGAGCGCTACGTCGATTCCAACTCCCGGCAGGGACGCGATCTCGAGGCATCCCTCGACGATGCTCATCAGATGGTGGAGCGAGGCGAAGCCATCGAGGAGCAGATCGAAGACTTTATGGATCAGGCCCAACAAGATTTGCAGCCCGGAGAAGAAGAGCGCTTCGACGAATTGGCCCAGGAGCAACAAGAGATCCGCGAGCGTGCCCGGGAGTTGAGCGAACAGATCCAAGAACAAAGCGAACAATACCCACAGCTCGAACAGCAATTGGGCCCGCCCATGGAGGGAGCCTCCGAGGCGATGGAAGGCGCCGAAGAACAACTGCGGGAGCGCAGCGTTCAGCGGGCTCTCGACAACGAGCGTCAAGCCCTGCAACACCTCGGCGAATTGGGCGAATCGATGAGTCAAGCGCTTCAGCAACAACGCCAGCAGGAGCGCGAAGAAAGGGGACATCAACACCGCGACGAAGACGAAGTCGAAATCCCCGGCGAGGACAGTGGGGAACACCGCGAGCGCCTGCGTGAAGAGATGATGGAGGGAATGCGCGAGGGGCGCCTTGAAGAATACGAATCTGAGATCGAACGCTATTTCCGAAGCCTGGTCGAGTGATGAATTCAACGATATTGCAAAAATTAGTCGCCATGGGGCGGGGGCCGGCAGTGGTGGTGATGGCCCTGTTATTGGTGATGATCCCCGGCGACTCCCAGGCCGCACAGCCGGCCTTTGAACATGCCAATAAAATGCTGTCGGTGTGGGATATGACACAGGCCCGCCAGGCCATCGACGAGGTGGCCGAAGAAGACGATAGCTGGCCTCAGTTGGACTATCTGGAGGGGCGCTATGCCTTTTATACCGGCGATTACGAAACAGCGCTCGAGTATATGGAGCGCGCCGTGGAGCGCGAAAGTCATCCCTCGTGGCAGCAATATCGCGACATCATCGAGGCTACCATCGAGGTCACCACCGACTACGAGCGCCACGTCAGTCCCTCCGGCAATTTCGAGATCTATGTGGAGGCCAACAGCCGCGACGAAATCCTCGTTCCCTATGCCCTGGAAGCCCTTGAAAAGGCCTACGATGAACTGGGCGATGAGCTCGGTTACCGACCGGAGGAGACGGTGCGTGTCGAGATCTATCCACGAGAGAGCGTGTTGGCTCAGGTTTCGCTGTTGACGGAGGACAATATTCGCACCTCCGGCACCATCGCCTTATGCCAGTACAATCGGCTTATGATCACCAGCCCCCGTGCCGTGTTGCGGGGCTACTCCTGGGTGGACACACTGATCCACGAATACGTCCACCTGCTCATCAATCAGCGCTCCGTGGAGAACGTCCCGATCTGGATGCACGAGGGATTGGCCAAATTTTTGGAGCGGCGCTGGCGAGGCGAAGGCCAGGAGCGCATCGAGGCCTCCTCCGAACACCTGTTGAAGAAGCGGCTCGAGGCCGACGATTTGATTCCCTTCGAGGCCATGCACCCATCGATGGCGATGCTACCCAGTCAACAGGATGCGGCTGTCGCCTTCGCCCAGGTATTCACCACCATGGAATATTTGCGCCAGGAATTGGGAGAGGGCGCATTCGCCACATTGCTAGATGCCGTCGACGAGGGTTATGAGGCCCGCGAAGCCTATGCTCGAGTGTTGGGCACCGATTGGGATCGCTTCGAGCAATTTGAGTGGAGAAATTATCTCCATCGACGCTCGAGTCCCGATCTCCCCGACGACGAGGGCGATATTTACGAAGGTCACGTGGTGTTCGAGGATGAAGCCGCTGAAAAGGGCAATGAGCTCGCCGAACTCGATACTCCAGAGGCCCGAGAACACCTCCAACTGGGACAGATGTTTCAGGTTCGCGAACGCTACGGAGCGGCGGCCGTGCAATATAATAAGGCCCGCGACATCATCGGTGACGAAAACCCGCTATTGCAGACCCGAACCGCCAAGACGCTGACCCTGAGTGGACAGCCCGAACAGGCCGTCGAAGCACTCCAGACGGTCAAAGAGCTCTACCCCAGTTATGTCGCCACCTGGCTGGAGCTGGGTCGGGCCCACCTGGCATATGGCAATTACCACGAGGCCCGAAGAGCACTGCGGGAAGCGGCGCGGATCAATCCCTTCAATCCCGAGATCCACGAAAAACTGGCCCGTGCCGCCGACGAACTCGGCGAACGCGAAGAACTCCAACAGGCTCGTCGCGCCGCCGAATTGGTGCAGTGACGACCGGCTTTTTTGAACCGTGAAAAATGGAGCCGATGACATCCTGTCATCGCAGGTTTATGCATCCTCCGAAGATGGAGGAGAAGGACTCAAAAAAGCCCCGGGATGACATCGGCGTGTTCGCCGAGGGTGCCCCAGTGGCCGGCGCCGATGACGCTGAATGAAGCGGTCCACCACATGGCGACGGAAAAGGTTCGAAGATCCTCGATCTTACGGCGTACGCCTTGCTCGAAGCTGATGGCAGCCAGGACGACGACCGCGGCGGTGAGAATGCCCAGATAGCGGTGGTGTTTCAGCACTTCTTCGCCGCCGGAGAGACCGCCGGCGGCGACGCCGGCGATGACGGTGATGGCCGTCAGGACCAGGGTAATCCATCCCCCCCAACGCAGCAGGGGGATGAGGGCCTTCTGGTTGGCCCGCACCGCGTAGGTCCCGATGGCGGCCATGACCATCGGCAATACGATGGCAAAATGCAGCGTCAGATGGTGAATGAATTCGGGCCACATTGTGATCGGTCCTCGGTTGCGAATTGATGCAACCCGATATCAAGCTTGGTCCGTCAAAAAGGCGATGGTGACCCCGTCGCCGCCCTCGTTGCGCTCGCCGCGGCGAAATCGCTCCACGTAGCGCGACTGGGGAAGATGGCCGCGGACGGCTCGCTTTAATGCACCGGTCCCGTGACCATGAATGACGTAGACCGCATCGATGTTGTTGAGATAGGCGCTGTCCAGAAATAGGTCAACGCGCTCCAGAGCTTCGTCGACGCGAAGGCCCCGGAGGTCCACGGAGTTATCCGAGGTCTGTGGCAATAGCTTGGCTTCGCCGCGGTCGGGACTTCGACCACCGTTGTCGGCGCTATTTTGAGCCCTCCTGGAGTGGGAATGGGAGCGTCCCCGGTGATGGTCGCGTCGCGACGACTCGCTGGAGTGGAAGAGATCGTCGAAGGCGACCGTCGCCTTGAGATCGCCGAGTTGGACCCGCGCTTCTTCGGCGCCCTCGTCGATGGAGATGACCTGTCCCTGTCGCTTAAAGGGCTTGCAGTAGAGCATCATCCCCAATTCCAGATCCTGTGGTTCGACGCCCACAAGTCCCTCGGGACCCGGCTCGGGAGGGCGGGTCTCCTCGCGGGCCTCTTCGAGGGTCGATTCCGCTTGTTGGAGCCGGTCCTGCATATCGTGGAGTTCCCGGTGAGAGACGTCGCCTCGCTCTACGACCCGTTCACTTTGCAGGTCCTTGAGCTGGCGGCGTATCAATTCTCGAGCATCGCGAAGCTCTTGGCGCAACTGCCGGGTTTCGTCGAAGAGATCTTTGCGGTCTTTCTCCAACAGAGTTTGGTATTTTTCGCGATATCGCTGCTCCCGGCGCTCTGCCTTCTGGCGCACCTTTTGGAGGCGCTCCTTCTCGTCTTCCAGTTGTTGTACCTGCACCTCGAGCCCCTGGAGGACCTCCTCGATATTCTGGTGGTCCTGGCCGGAGAGAATATCGCCGGTCCGCTCCACCACGGCGTCGTCGAGGCCGAGTCGGGCGGCGATGCGCACCGCATAGGAACGGCCCGGAATACCCATGGTCATCTCGTAGGTCGGGCTCAGGGTGTCGAGGTCGAAACCCATCGAGGCGTTGGCGAATGCGTCGCTCTGATAGGCCAGAGTCTTTAACCCCTCCAGGTGGGTGGTAACTACGGTTGTAGCGTCTCGTTGGACCAGATCTTCGAGCAGCGCGGCGGCCAAAGCTGCACCCTGGATGGGGTCGGTGCCCACGAAGAGTTCGTCCAAGAGCACCAGAGAGCCTGTGTCACAATGGTGCAAAAAGCCGTTGATATTGTTGACGTGCCCCGAGAAAGTACTCAGATCGCGCTCGATGGACTGTTCGTCTCCGATATCGGTGTAGATGGAGTCGAATAGGGGAATGACGCTCTCCTCGTCGACCGGAAGGGGAAGTCCAAATCGGGCCAGCAGCGCGCAGAGTCCGGTGGTCTTCAGGGCCACCGTTTTGCCCCCGGTGTTGGGTCCGGAGATGATGAGCGCCTTTCGCGGAGGATCGATGGCGATGTCGTTGGGTACGGCATCACTCGTGATCTCACCGTCTTTTTGGGTTTTTAACTTCAGATATAATAGAGGATGGCGAGCTCGGTGCAGCTCCATTCGCCCCTCCGAGATCTGGGGCACCGAGGCATCGATGGTTCGGCCGAAACGGGCCGCGGCGACCACCACATCGAGGTAGGCCATCAGTTCAATATTGCGAAACAGGACCGAGGCATGGCTGGCGACCATTCGTGACAGACGCTCCAGAATACGATCGATCTCATCCTGGAGTTCGATTTGAGCCCAGCGAAGTTGGTTGTTCAATTCCACCAATTCCGAGGGCTCGATAAACGCGGTTTGACCACTGGAGGAGTAGGCGTGGACGATCCCCGCGACCTCACCTTTGGCGCCGATTCGTATGGGAAGGACGTATCGATCTTCGCGAATGGTGAAGTAGTCGTCGCGCAGGGAGTGTTCGAAGCGATCGGCTTTGATCAGTTGGTCCACTCGCGTCGAGATGCGATCGTGTTGGTTTTGGACCGCCCGGCGAAGTCGACCCAGGTCCGGGCTGGCGTGATCCGACAGTCGTCCTCCGGGCTCGATGGCCTCCGAGAGACGAGAGCGAAGACTTTTGCAGGGATCGATGAGACGACCGACCTGCGATAGAGCCGGTAGCTTTTCGGTGCGACTCTTGAAGTATCGACACACCCGGGCGGCGACATCACAATTGCGGTTGATGGCGGCCAGATCATCGACCACCAACGTGCCGTCCAAAGTGACGTGGTGAACCGCCTTTCGAATATCGTGCAGACCGCCCAATGGCGGCGCCGGATCGGTGTCCAAAAGCTCCATGACCTCCGCAATTTCGGCGAAGCGATACTCGACGCCGGCCCGATCCTCAGGAGGTAGGAGATGGTCGAGAAGGTGGCGACCCTCCGGTGTTTGGGACTGTTCGCGCAATAGATCGAGAAGCTGCTCCCACTGCAGGTCGCGAAAGGTTTTCTCCGGTACTTTCTCCGACTCCTTGGGGGCCTCTTCGATCAGAGGGCGCAGCGTGTGGCGCATCAACTCCCGATGCACCGGTGGGAGCTCATCGGTGATGTCGATCACCGCCAGATTGGCAGCAGAGGATTCGCGAGAATGTGTGGGTTTTGGTTCCATGTTGGCTTTATTGATCATTTGCTCCGGTGTAGGGGGCTTCATAGGTCGGAAAGCTGATTTGGATGCACGTTCCTTCGCCGGGATTTGTCTCGAAATCGATGGAGCCATCCATTCCCTCGACCAATCCCTGGCAGACAAAAAGGCCGAGTCCGGCACCCTGGCCAACTGGCTTGGTCGTAAAAAAAGGCTCGAATGCTCGATTGGCAATATCGTCGGACATGCCCGGTCCGTTGTCACAGACCTGCAGAATCACCCGATCGTCATGCTGTCGCAACGTTACGACGACGTGTCCGCCCTCCTCCTTGCGACGCTCGAGTGCCTCGAGGCCGTTGTGGAGCAAATTCCAGATCACCTGGACCACGCCGACCTCACTGGCCCAGATGGTGGGTACCGAGTGCAAGTCGGTGTGGATCGCTTCTGTGGATTCAGAACGAGAGCGGGCGCGCTCGATGGCCCATTGCGTCAGCCGTTGCAGATCGAGTTGCTGGGCACGGCCGTCGGCGGCATCGGTGAAGGTACGCAGATCGTCGATGATCGAGCGCACGCGATCGATGCTTCCCTGGACTTTGGAGAGCGCATCGCGAATGCCATCGGTGGAGTCAGCGTTGTCGGTATCGGTGGTCTCCCGGAGTTCATCGGCGATGAAATCCAGATTGGCCATCGCGATCGCCAGGGGATTGTTGATCTCGTGGGCCACACCAGCGGCGAGATTGCCCACGGCCGCCATCTTGGTATTGAGCAACAAACGCTGGCGCATTTGATGAACTTCGGTGACATCGATGACGACGCCATCGAGATAATTGACCTCGTCGAATTCGGCGTATACCGCTTGGCCGCGCTCGGTGACCTGACGTACCTGTCCGTCGGCATCGATCATGCGATACGACATCTGAAAGGAGCGCTGCTCTTTGACGGCGTTCATCACTTCCCGCCGCACTCGTTGGCGATCTTCGGGGTGGGTTACGCCGCTGAGGCTGCGGCGGCGAGTCATAAAGTCCTGGGCCGGATAACCGACCAGCTCCTCGATGGCTGGAGAGACGTATACAGCGCTCCATTCCTCGTCGAGATGACAGCGATAGACAATGCCCGGAATATTGTTGACCAGGGTCCGGTAGCGGGTTTCGCTCTGTTCGAGCTCTGTCTTGGCGCGCCACGAATCCGTCATATTTCGGATCAGCGCCAGAATATGGCCGGTCTCCATCGGCAACAGTCGACATTCGAAGTATTGCAACTCGGCGTCAATGGGTAACATATAGCTCATTGTTATCGGTTGCCCATGCTCGCCGAGTTCCGTAAACGCCGCATCGAATTCTTCGACCACCGGTTGCGGTAGAACATCGGAGAAATGTTCGCCCAAGAACTCCTCCGGTGAACAGTAGAGATCGGAGTCGTCGTCAGAGTGGACGTGGCTATAATAGCCGTCGGCGCTAAACTCGAAGATGAGATCCGGCAGGGCGGCGACAATTTGTTGGGCCGCCGTATCCCATGAGGATGAAGCCGAAGTAGGACTTGGACTGTCGGAGCGTTTTGAACGATCGTTGGACGACATGGTGGTGGACTACTTCCTGGTTCCTAGCGACATGGAGTGCGATGATGACGCGCAGTGTATTCAGAACCAGCAAGGTAGCAAGTCAACGACGCTCACCGCGCCCCAGAAATTCTTGTAATATGACCGTGGGGCAGTGATGAAAACAGGGATGGACTGCCGGTCATTCCTGCCTCGCGGGTGTGATTCACCCCCGTCGGTTCTCGGTTGCGAAGCAGCAGACCGAATCTGACGGTGTCGCGACTCCCTGGCGGTGGCGCTGCCACAGCTGCGGTCGTGCTCCTTGTCAGGTTTCGC
>SKPJ01000067.1 GCA_007119595.1 Myxococcales bacterium | reverse complement strand
GACCTTGCGGGTTCGCACATCGACATCGATCTCCAACTCCTCGACAATATATTTCCCTTCTTCATCGCGCCGCGTAATCCAAACGTCTTCCGGTGACGTCTCATAGCGAAACTCCTCAACCGAGCCATCTTCATTTACGACAGCTCGCCATTTATCGCCGGGCCGACTGCGCCGAAAGTCGAAATCCTCTTCGATGGCCGTCAATACTCGGAGGATGGCCGCCTCCGGCACATTGCGGCCCATCAGCGCCAAATAGACCGATTGGTCGGGCTGCAATTGCCCGGCGATGACCACCGATTCCCCTTCGCGCCACTCGGCGCGCAATGCCTCCTGCTCGCGCCGCGCCTCCAGAAGGGCTTGTGCCTCACCACTTTCGAGGGCCTCGCCGGCCATCACCAACGCGGCGTCGAGGCTTGACCGGGCTTCGATCATAGCCATCGAGATCTCCCCGACTTGTTGCTCCTCTTCTCGGTCACCACCGGCGATAAAATTGACGATCACGATGGCCACCACCACAACAACCAATGCACCGCCGCCCCACCACCGCCGACGCTTCAGTTCTTGCTGGTGGCGACTCGCCAGCTTTGCTTTGGGCCACTGTGCTGTCATGGGGACCTCATCTGCAACGTTCGAAAAATCGCCTTTACTCGCGTAGAAAGGCGAAAATCCTGCACACCTTCCCCCTTAGTCGACAGGCGCGTCAAGGGATTGCCAATCCGTGGACAGATCGTCGCGTTCAATATCGAGCACACTCTCGAATCCAAGCCGCGGAGCTACGTTTCTTCACCGCCATCTCTTTGTCACAGACGCAAAGATCTGCGAAACTAAAAAAAGCCGTTTCAATTGGACAAATCGACTATCGAGTGTGAAAACTCGTAGTTCACGCCCGTCATGGGAGTGGCTTCGCAAATGGACTCGATGAATAGGATTGTAAAATGTCGAATCAAATAGGTCGGACCATACGATTCATATCCTTCGGTTTTCTCATCGTATGTCTGTCGATGCTGGCCCTGCCAACCATGGCGAGCGCTGCCTTCGATCCCGTTCCGGAGGACGATGAATTCGCCCCCTTTCTGTGCGACGGAGAACCGTCCTGGGATCCGCACCAAGACGACCAATCCAATCATCGCGATATCGTCGGTGACGAGACCCGCCCGGCCGTCCTTCGAACGGCAAGTGACGATCATCTATATCTGCGAATCCGTCTCGACGGTGACCCGAGACAAAATCCAGATAACCTGCGGCCCTTCGGGTGGGGCTTTTTATTCGATGCGCCGCCTCTAAATTTCGAGGACGGTGATGAATCGACCAATACCTACGACTACTTGCTGCATCTCAATGGAACGGGAAGCCCGGGCTTTTTGACCTTTCACTCCAATGAGGGTCAGCTCGAGCTCGACGATCCCACAGCGGAAGCGGCGGGAGATATATTATGGGACAAAGAACACAACGACCCCGATCCGATCTGGCATGTCCAAGAAGCGCCCGGTGATCCGGTGGGTAGTGAGCCCTCCGATTATCACTTGACCATCGCCATTGCCTGGGACGACCTGACGCCCCATGGCATCACGCCCGACGGAGTCACCGTGTTGTGGACGGGCACGACGACCTCCAACAACTCCATCGACCGCGATTTTGCCTGTCATGATGCTGGCAGTGGCTCTCTGACGATGTCGGAGTTTCCGACGGATAGTGAGCCTTTAGACCCCGATGAAAACCCGTGCAACACCGGAGACGCCACGTGTCCCGACAATTCGATGTGCATCTACGTATCGGGCGGTGATTACTCCTGCGAATGTGAGGAGGGCTTTGCCGACGACGACGATCAATGCTTTGAAATCGTCGCCATTACCTCGCCCGACGAGGGCGACGAAGTACAGACCTCCACTCCCACCGTCGAGGGAACCGCCGCTTCTGAAGCCGACGTCGTCATCTACGTCGACGGCGACGAAGTCGATACCGTCTCCGCCGACGAGGACGGCAATTGGAGTTGGACCGCCGAAGACCCGATCGACGACGGAGAGGTAACGGTCAATGCCGAATCGACCTCCGAGAATGGCACGACGACATCGGACTCCGTGACATTTACGATCGACGACGGTCAAGGCCAGCCGGTCACCATCACCTCGCCGGACGAGGGCGACGAGGTTCAGACCTCCACTCCCACCGTCGAGGGGACCGCGGAGCCACAAGCAGACGTCGTCATCTACGTCGACGGCGACGAGGTCGATACCGTCTCCGCCGACGAGGACGGCAATTGGAGTTGGACGTCCGACGACGATCTGGATGACGGCGAGGTAACAGTCACTGCGGAATCAACGGTCGATGACACCACTACTTCCGACTCCGTGACATTCACTGTCGATGGGGACGACGGACCGGTCACCATCACCTCGCCCGACGAGGGCGACGAAGTACAGACGTCCACTCCCACCGTTGAGGGGACCGCCGAGCCACAAGCAGACGTCGTCATCTACGTCGATGGCGAGGAGGTCGACACCGTCTCTGCCGACGACAACGGATCGTGGAGTTGGACTTCCGACGACGATCTGGATGACGGCGAGGTAACAGTCACTGCGGAATCAACCGTCGATGGCACCACTACTTCCGACTCCGTGACATTCACTGTCGATGGCGACGGCGAAGGCGAACCGGTCGTCATCACCACCGACGACGGCTCCGAATTCGACGACGACTCCCCCACCATCGAGGGCACCGGCGAGCCCGGAGATACCATCGTCATCGCTGTCGACGGCGAGGAGGTCGATACCGTCGAGGTCGACGACGACGGAAATTGGAGTTGGACTCCCGATGAGCCTCTCGACGATGGCGATTCCACCATTACCGCCACCTCCGACTCCGATCCCGATTCCTCGGATTCCGTGACCATCACCGTCGATACCGACGACGAAGAGGAAGACGAACCGGTCGTCATCACCACCGACGACGGCTCCGAATTCGACGACGACTCCCCCACCATCGAGGGCACCGGTGAGCCCGGCGACACCATCGTCATCACTGTCGACGGCGAGGAGGTCGATACCGTCGAGGTCGATGAAGACGGAAATTGGAGTTGGACTCCCGATGAGCCCCTCGACGACGGCGATTCCACCATTACCGCAACCTCCGACTCCGATCCCGATTCCTCGGATTCCGTGACCATCACCGTCAACACCGAGACGACCAATGTCACCATAGACTACGTGATACCCTCAGATTCGAGTGATGACGATGATGGAACAGTCATCGTCGGAGGCACCGCCGAACCGGGCAGCACGATCGATATCATCGTCGACGGCGAAGTAGTGGAGACCACAACGGCCGACGAGGACGGCAATTGGGAGGCAGAAGTCGATCTCGGTGAAGACGGAGATAGTGATCTGGAGGTCACCGCGACGGATTCATCGGGCAATCAATCGAGCGACAACTACGAGTTCGATTTTGGTGAGGAGACGAGTCTCAGTCTCTCCGGTGGCGGTGTAGCCTGCGCCGCTGCAGATACCAATAGCGCGCCCAGCGAAGGAGCCCTTTTGGTCCTGGTCATGCTCGGATTGGTAGCCGTGAAAAGCCGTCGTTCGAAATGATCAAGTTGCGCAGGGGCTTTTCAGCATTTTTTCACTGATAATCGGGGTCGAAAAGCATCGCCGAAAATGGCGGGGGCTCTGTCCCCTCGACCACAGAGTACTTCGAAAAATCAGTGATTCCCTCCTGCCGCAGAATATCCTCGTCATAGAAGGCATTCCCCGTACACGACGAGGGCTTTCGGGTGACGATGGCCATGACCGCATCGCATAAGATCTGCGGCGTACGCCAGGTCTCCTCAGTGCCCATTTCGAAGTGTCGTGTGGCCTGACTTTCGATGGCGGTGACAGGCCAGAAGGCATTGACGCCGATATTGTGCTGGCGAACCTCCTCGGCGAGGGATTTGGCGATAAAGGTCATACCCAACTTGGAGAGTGCATAGGCACTCTTTCCGGGAGCCTTATCGATCTTGATGGGAGGAGATGCCATCAGGATATGCCCCCCGCCCTGCTCGATCATATAGGGGAGGGCAAAATGGGAGCAGGCGTAGGCCGCTCGCGCATTCACCCCCATGACCAGGTCGAATCGCTTCGGAGGCATCTTTTGGACGCCCTGAAGTTGAATGGCTCCGGCATTGTTGATGAGGATATCGAGACTACCGAAATGCTCGACGGTTTTCTTGAAGGCCTCCCGGATCTGATCATCGAAGCGCACATCGAGCTGAATCGCCAACGCTTCTCCACCGATCTCTTCGACCTCTTCGACGGTCTCGTGAATGGTCCCGGGCAATTCGGGATGGGGCTCGGCGGTCTTTCCGGTCACCACTATTTTTGCACCCTCACGGGCCAACGAAAGGGCGATCTCCTTTCCGATTCCCCGGCTCGATCCGGTGATAAATGCAACCTTTTGATCCAATTTCATCACAACTCCTTTTCCAAAAATGATAGCCGTCACAATGGCGAGCCTGTTGGTCACAAAGAGAATGCGTCATCGCTGTTCGATGACTCCCCGCAACCACCTACGCGGCATATTGCCGATGGTGGCCAGACGCATTTTGCCTCGCTGCAATTTGTCCCCGAGCACCCAGCGGGCCAGATTATCGATTCCCCGCGTCCCATCATCATGCCACGCCTCGATAACAGGAAGAGGCACCGTTGGCCCACCGAGACCACCGAGACGGTTGATGCCGGAGCCGGGAACCCAGACCCAGTTCACTGCACTCCGAGTCGCTTCGTCTAGAAACACCCCATCGATGGCCCGTTCGAAGCGATCGGGGGCCGGCATCCAGATCAATGGCCGCAAAGACTCCGCTGAGTGCATCGAGGACTTCATTGCCTTGCGAACTCGGACGGGTGATGCGTCGACCCATACTTGATCGCCGCCATAGGCGTGCAACAGCCCCCATCCAGCCAAGAATGAAGGGGGAATCTGAGAGACCTCCCGCTCGGCTCGATCGGTCCAGGAATAGATTCCGGTGAAACCACGCTTCCCGATGGCCTGCCCGACGGCGATGGCGGCATCCACCGTTTCCAGTCGGAATCCGAATAATAGTGCCGAGCCCGACGTGCCCCGAAGCGGAGTGGGCTGGCCACTCATCAGGCCGGCCAAGCCCACAGCAGCTACCTGTCTTTTGGCACAGGCATCGGCCACCCGAGCGACGCGACTGGCCAATGCCATCGGGGAAGACCACTGTCGCTGCCGGTATTCAAGGGCCAGAAGTTCGTCCATAACGCCTTATAAAGCTTCGTCTACAGGTCCCGTGACCAAACGAGAAATCACCGACACACGGGAAAAACCAAGGCTCACCGGTGCCGCATTGCGTTGCCATCGCTTTCCACATCAAACACCGATTCGATCGAGGGCCGCCAACATAACCACCCCTAAAGCGATTGCCAACTTCCCCCCCGGTGGTTAGAACTTGCCCGGTCGCCATCTATCTCTCCCCTTTTTCGCCCAGGAGCATCCCACGGTGAAACGCATTCAGTATCAGCTTGAAAACGGAATGAACGTCATCCTCCAGCCGATGAGCACGGCGCCGGTCGTGGCATACAGTGTGTGGGTCGGTGTCGGCAGCGCCGATGAGCTTCCCGCAGAGGCGGGGCTCGCCCACGTGCACGAACATATGCTCTTTAAGGGAACGGAGACCCGCGGCGTCGGAGAGATCGGTCGCGACGTCGCCAGCGCCGGCGGTCATATCAACGCATTTACCTCCTTTGATCAAACCTGCTACTACGTCACCCTGAGCAGCCGATTCTTCGAGACCGGCCTCGACATATTGTCAGATGCCATCGGCCATTCCTCCTTCGACGCCGAGGAATTGGAACGCGAACTGGAGGTCATCCAGGAAGAGATCAAGCGCAGCGAGGACAACCCATCCCGGGTCGCCTCGCGAATGGTCTTCGAGACCGCGTTTGGTACCCATCCATATCGGCTCCCGATCATCGGCACCTCCGAATCGGTGGCGTCTTTTGAGCGCGAGGATGTCGTCTCGTTTTATGAAAAACACTATGTTCCGGACAATATGACCCTCGTCGTCGGCGGCGATATCGATGTGGACAATGCCAGACAACGAATCGAGGACCATTTCGGGTCTCTGGCGAGTCCCGACAAGGCCTACGACTCGGTCGTGCGGCCCGAAGAGCCGGTTCAGACCGACACGCGAGCACAGACAACCTCGCGAGAGATCAACCAAAATCATCTTCGCCTGGGATTCCACATTCCCGCGGTTCGCCACGAGGATATTCCGGCCATCGATCTTTTGAGCGTGATCCTTGGCTACGGCGACGCCTCGCATCTGGACCGAACGATCCAACGGCGGGAGCAATTGGTCCACAATATCTTCGCCAGCTCATATACCCCACGGGAGGCGGGATTATTCTTTGTGGGCGCCGATTTCCAACGCCACGAAGACCGCGAGGAAACGGCTCCACCGTTGGTATTGCGGCGGATTCTGGAGGAGATCTTTCGCTATCGCCACATCGAACCAAGCACGGTGGAATTGGAGCGAGCAAAGACCCTGGTGGAGAGCCAGGAGATCTACGGAAAGCAGACCGTCGAGGGCCTGGCAATGAAATTGGGGCACTACCAGATGGTCGCCGGCGATGTGGACTTCGAACAGGAGTATTATCGCGCACTGCGGGCCGTGCGCCCCGCCGATATCCGCCAGGTGGCCATGCGCTATCTCAGTGCCGCCAAGGCCACGGTTGTGCTCGTTCAGCCAGACAAAGACCCCGAGATCGACGCTCGAGCCCTTATCGAGGCCACCCAACAGGCCTACGAGTCGGCGCAAGCCGATGCGATCGACACCGCGATCGATACCGACAATTCCGGGTTTGCCCGCCTCGAGTTGCCCAACGGCCCGACCCTGGTCGTCCAAGAAGATCACAGCGTTGAGACCTTCTCATTGCGGGGCCTCGCGCTCGGGGGAACCCGTTTTGAGCGGGGCGAAACGGCGGGGATTCACAAATTGGCTTCTCAACTCATCACCCGGGGAACACCTTCACGGGGGGCCCTGGAAATTGCCGGAGAAATCGAGTCGATGGCCGCCTCCCTGGGCGGTGTCTCCGGACGCAACTCCTTCGGCCTCGCGATCACCGGCCTGACCCGATTTTTCGACAATTGCTTCGACATCTTCGCTGAATGCTTGTTATCCGCCACGGTTCCCGATGAAGAATTCGAACGCGAATTGCGTCTGCAGCGCGAGAAGATGACCGCTCGCAAGGACAATCTGGGCGCCGTCAATTACGACCAATTTGCAGAGGCCTTCTTTTCGCCCCATCCCTATGCACTGCCGATATTGGGTACGGAAAAAACGCTACAGAACCTGACTCCCGAAATTATTCGCGATCTGCTCCACCGACGCTGTGACCCACAGCAAATGGTCATCTCCGTCGTAGGCGACGTCACGGCGGACCAAGTCGCCAATCACGTGGAACACTATTTTTCGACGGCCGAGCCGACGACGGGCTCTACTCCCGACATCGCCCCCTTTGAAAAACCACGAGAGCCCTCGTTGGTCGTCGGAGACCTCGAAAGGGAGCAGGCCCACGTCATTGTTGGATTTCCCAGCCCCCAACTCGCCAGTGATGATATCTATCCTCTGGCCGTTCTCTACGCCATATTGACGGGACAGGGAGGTCGGCTGTTTTACGAATTGCGCGATCGCCAAAGCCTTGCCTATAGCGTATTCGCCAAGCGCGTCCTGGGTATCGAGGCCTCGGCATTCACCATTCGTATCGCCACCAGCCCCGATAAGATCAGCCGAGCCGTCGCGGGAATTGAGCGTGAACTCGACAAATTGAGAAACGGAGATCTCACCACAGACGAGCTTCAACGAGCACAGCGCTATCTCATCGGAAACCACGACATCGGCCTGCAGAGAAATTCCTCGCGGGCGATGACATTTGGCCTCGACGAATTATACGGGCTCGGCTACCGGCGATCGCTCGCCTACGGCGACCATATAAGCGATGTCACCGTCGACGATATCCATGGGGTCCTCAAGGACTGGCTGGATCCAAACAACCGTCTGGTATCCATCGTCAAACCACCCAAGATCTCGGTTGATGCTGATGAATTGGGGCTGTCTCAAATCCCTGAGTCGTCGGTCTGAGCCGCTCCGGCGGTGTTGCGTTTTTTGGGGAGACCAGCGTCATTTCTCAGAAGAGCGTTACTCAGAAGAGATCGCCGATCCGATCGAGGAGCCGCTCGGTCTGCGCCGTCGTGCCGACGGTCATGCGCAGACATCCCTCAAGGCCTGGATAACTCGATCGGTTGCGGACATAGACTCCGCGCTCTTCCAATTGTTGCAGAATGGCGTCCACATCGGGCATGCGAAGGATCACAAAATTTGCCGGGGTGAGCCGAGCATTGACATCGCGCTCTTGAAAGAATTTCGCCAAAATTTCTTTGGATGCCCTGACCTCGGCGAGAAAAGACTCCAGATACTCCAGGTCATTGAGGGCGGCAATAGCCCCCACCTGCCCCAGTGTATTGACGCTTTTGGGGTTGTAGATTCTGCTCAGTCCCTCGATGAGTGATGGCGCGGCAGCGAGGTAACCGACCCTCAATCCAGCGAGACCGAAGGCTTTGGAGAATGTCCGTGTCACCATCAGATTGGAAAATTGCTCGACCAATCCGATTCCAGTGACCTTGGTGAATTCGTAATAGGCCTCATCGAGCACGATCAATGTCTTCGGATACTCGCGACACAAGCGGGCGACGACCTCCGGCGGATACATCACCCCGGTGGGATTGTTGGGACTCACAAGATAGAGCAATCGAGTCCGATCGCTGATGGCGGAGGCAATACCCTGCAGGTTGGGATCGAAGGCCGACTGCCCCCGTGTCGTCACCACTTCTGCGCCCCGGCTCTGCGCGAAGACCATGAAGTGATTGTAGGTCGGCACGGGAATGACGACCTCGTCGCGATCGTCCAAAAATGTTGAACAGATAAGGCGCAGCGCATCATCGCTTCCGTTGGTCGCCAGCAGATGATCGCCACTGACACCGGTGTATTCCTCAAGGGCTTCAATCAGATCTTCACTGCCGAGCTTGGGATACCAATTCAGTCCCCGCCCATTGTGTAAATAGTCGGCAATTGCTTCGCTGACCCGCGGACTGGGGGCAACAGTGGATTCATTCCAGTCGAGTTTGAAGCTCGTGTGATGGTCCGGTTGTGCCTCAATCGCCGCCTGACTGCTGACTGCTTCATAGGGCGTCAAAGCCTGAATCGTCGGTGCTACCGCAATGCGCTCGTCTCCCGCGACAGGTTGTAGATCGGGCTCCGGTGGCCCTTTGCCATCCCCCTGTAGTGCCTCGATCATGCGTACATCAGGATTTGCATTGGACATACATCCCTCAAGATCTCACTACTATCATCATACCAGTCAAAAGGACGGGCTCATCGCATCAATCCATCCACTCCATAAAGTGCGCCCGTATGCCACAACGAGCGCCAATCGTCAACATTAGCCTTATTTCAGGGTGTAATCCAACCCCTCATTTCACACCGTGGTACTGGTGCTACAGACCAACCTATTCACCACTGCGTGGGTTTACCACTTATCAGATCGGCGAAGACCTCGACGATCATCGACGAATTTGTCAGAGAACTACCTTTTTTCTTGGTCATCGACGAATTGTGTCATACCGTAAGGAATGAAGTGGTTCGTCAAGCCTGTATCCACCGCCATGTGTAACGTTGAAATGCAGACGAGACAACAGATGCATGTATTTATTTTGCACTTCAGCTCAGGTGGTAGTTGGCGGTGGCTTCGATTGCGCTGGGCGGCAACCGTCTGATAAGGTCGCGCGGCGTAGGCAGCAACGCCTCACTTCAGGGTCCATTATCTTGACGGACCGCGGGCTGTTTGCATAACGTATGTCCACGATTGGCCAATTTTTCGACCGCCTACTCTCGACGCGCTACGTCCTCGGTTTTCGGTGGTTGAGGAGAGACAAAATTGAATGGTTCTCAAACAGGCGGTTACGTCCTGAAATTCGTCTCCGGCAAGTATCAAGGAGGAGAGTTCCCCTTAGAACTCGATTCCGAGATCGAGATCGGGCGCGGCGGGGAGCTCGACATGGTTCTCGTCGAGGATATGGTGTCGCGACGACATGCTCGCATCACCAGCTACGGTGGTGAGCTGTATATCGAGGATTTTGGCAGTACCAACGGCACCTTCGTCAACGGCGAAAAGATCGAGGAGCGCTCCCGCATCAAGCAGGGAGACCGGATTTTGATCGGAACCAACATCATCAAGTTGGTCCACCGCGACAGTTCGGTCGAAGATACGGGGCCGGCCAATATGGGCCCCCCCGCTGGCGATACCAATCCCCAACAACGAACGCCGGGGCCAACCCAACCACCGGCTCCCGGACGGGGGTCGACGGTCAACCACACCATGGCCTCTCCAGCGGTCAATCAAACGGCGGGCACACTGACCGGCTCCATCTCGGGGCTCATCGAAGAGGTCCCGCTTCCCGATCTGCTCCAGCTCTTCTCGACGAGTCGAAAGTCTGGGGTATTGGTGATCATGAACGACGATGTGGGAAAGGTCTATCTTCGCGAGGGCCGGGTCTATTTTTCGACCATCAACGACGATCACAGCCTCGATCCCTACAAGGCATTTTATCGACTCATCGCCTGGGAGGAGGGGACCTTTTCGCTAGAACCCCCCACCGACGAGAGTTTCGAAAACGAAATCGACGAGTCCGTCGAGTCCCTCATGATGGAGGGGATGCGGATCCTCGATGAAATGAAGAACCTCGGTCCCGAGGTTCCCAAGATGACGGCATCGGTCTCGGTGACAAAACCGTTGGAGGTACCACTGAGCGATCTGTCGGAAGAAGAGTTGGATACCTTTCAGATGGTCCTCAATTTCGATACGGTCTCCGACGTGCTCAACAAGACCACGGCAGACGACGTCAAGACCATGGAAAACCTGGTCCAGCTCATCAAACAAGACTACGTGATCACCGACTGAGATGAGTGACTCCCCCCTGCGGGTCCCCCCCCACAACGAAGATGCCGAACGGAGCGTGCTCGGCGCGGTGTTGCTCGACAACACCGTACTCGACGAATTGTCGGGAAAGCTGACACCAAAAGATTTTTATCGCGAGGGACATCGCCATATCTTTCGGGCCATGATGGAGCTGCACCAGCGCGGTGAGCCGATCGACGTCCTGACGGTGGCCGACTACCTGGACGCCGAAGATCGCCTGGAGGCCGGCGGTGGACCGACCTATCTGACTCGCCTGTCGGGGGCTGTTCCCTCGGCGGCCAATGTCGCCCACTACGCCGACATCGTTCAGCGCAAGGCATCGCTGCGCCAATTCATCGCCACCTCCGACTCATTGGTCAATGAATGCTACGGGGACGTCAACGATTTCGAGGCGTTTATGGACGAGGCGGAGCAGCAGCTCTTCGCCATCACCCAACTCGGCCAAAAGCGCGACTACGTGGTCATGCGAGATGTGGTAAAGAGCGCCTTTACCCAGATCGAGGCCCTGTATCAAAAAAATGAACAGATCACCGGCATACCCAGTGGGTTTATCGATCTCGACGAGATCACCGCTGGCTGGCAGCCCTCGGATCTGATCATCATCGCCGCCCGACCGGCGATGGGAAAGACGAGCTTTACGCTCAATATGGCAGCTCACGCCGCGATCACCCGCAATCTGCCCTGTGCCTTTTTCAGCCTCGAGATGTCGAATGAGCAACTGGCGATTCGCATGTTGTGCAGTGAAGCCCGGATCAACCAATCCAATTTGCGCCGCGGCAGCATGACGGAGCAGGAATGGGCGCGGCTCATCAAGGCGGCGGGCACCCTCTCGGAGGCTCCGATCTATCTCGACGATACGCCGGGCCTTCCGATCATGGAGTTTCGCTCCAAGTGTCGGCGCCTAAAAGCCGAACACGACATCCAAATCCTATTTATCGACTATCTGCAACTGATGACCGGCTCGCAGCGAAGCCGTTCCGGTTCTCGAGAACAGGAGATCAGTGAGATCTCACGAAGCCTCAAAGGAGTGGCCAAGGAGTTGAAGATACCGGTCGTCGCACTCGCCCAGCTCAACCGAGGCGTCGAGCAACGCGCCGACAAACGCCCGATGATGAGCGATCTGCGCGAATCGGGAGCCATCGAGCAGGACGCCGATCTGATCAGCTTTATCTACCGCGACGAGATCTACAATCCGGAAACGGAAGCCAAGGGCCTCGCCGAGATCATCATCGGAAAACACCGAAACGGCTCTACCGGCAAGATCACCCTTCGCTTTTTCGGTCCCCACACCCGTTTTGAAAACCTGGCCCCCGACGAGGGCTATGCCGGAGCCTAACCCTCACTTCTCACCAGATGGGGCCCGGGGCAAAACAGAATGTGCGAGACGACAGCTTGAGCAGCGCAGGCGATGCAGCGCATCGTCGAGCAGGTTTCAAGCGGAGTATCGTGCATTCTGTGCAGCATCCGTGCTTCACTGTGGTGAGAAGTGAGGGCTAAGACGCTATCCAAACGAAACCCTCCGGCGCCATCTGTACAAGGGGCGCCGGAGGGCTTTG
>SKPJ01000285.1 GCA_007119595.1 Myxococcales bacterium | reverse complement strand
GGTACCCCCGGGTTCCTGATCAACGGCATCAAAGAAACGGGCGCTCAACCGCTTCGTGTCTTCAAAAACCATGTCGACTCTCAAATCGAAATCGCCGAAGAAATCCGCGACGACCAGGGGTTGAGCGGTGAGGAACTCTATGCCGCCATTGTGGAGCACAATAAAGAAAACGCCGGTGCTGGTGGCGCCGATGACGATGGTGGAGACGTCGAGCTAAGCGTCGGTGATTCTTTTGTAAAGGGTCCCGATGATGCAGCGGTCACCATCTATGAGTTCTCCAGCTTTCAGTGTCCGTTCTGTGCTCGCGCTGCCGGGACCATGGCCGAAGTCCTTGAGGAATATGACGGCGATGTACGGCTGGTCTACAAAAACTTTCCACTCGCCTTTCAGTCCGAGAGTGAGCCGGCCGCTCGTGCCGCCGTTGCTGCAGGCCAGCAGGATAAATTCTGGGAGATGTACGAAGCGCTGTATGAAAATCAGCGGCGTTTTGGCCAGGATGGGCTCTGGGAGGAGCTCGCCCAAGATATCGGCTTGAATATGGATAAATTCAAAAGTGACTTTGAAAGCGACGCTGTCGCCGAACAGGTCAAAGCCGAACAATCCGAGGGTAGCGCAGCGGGAGTCACGGGAACGCCGGCCTTCTTCATCAACGGCGATGAACTCAGTGGCGCCCAGCCCATTCAGCGTTTCCGACAGGTCATCGATCGGCATCTCGATAGCTGATTCGTTGAATTGATAGTGAAGTACTTGACCCGCCGTCGATTTCGACGGCGGGTTTTTGATTTTGTCCGGGCCCCCGGTGTTGGACAAATAATGCCCACTCCGTATCTTTGCGATAGCTGATCATTTTCCACCACGCAGGCAGTTTTCGACGGGAAATCATTCAAAAAAGAGGCGAAGCCATGAATTCGTGCAATTGGCAATGCTCCTCGTGGGCGGCGATGGCGTTGGGGTTGGCACTGTGTTTCACGGTGTCGTGGATCGGGTGTTCCGGCACTCCGACCACCGAAAAGGACAGGCCAACCGAAGCCGCTGCCGACTCCGTTGAATTGGAGGACAGCGAACTGATTCCCGTGGCCCACAGCCCGATAAAGGGGGCTGAAGACGCCTGGGTGACCGTGGTGGTCTTTGCCGACTTCGAGTGCCCCTTTTGTGCTCGGCTTGCAGCCACGCTGGATGAGGTCGAACAGACCCTGGACGATGGGACGATGCGCCTGGTGTTTAAACATTTTCCGCTCAACGCAGACGGTGAGCTGAGCCCGGCGGCTCGAGGGGCGGAGGCAGCGCGAATGCAGGGTGAGTTCTGGGCGATGCACGACGCACTCTTCGATGAGTTTGCTCGCCTCTCCAATGACGATGCGGAGTCTGTGGTGCTCGAGATCGCGGCCTCATTGGAGCTCGACGAAGAGCAACTTCGACGCGATATGAACAGCGATCGTGTGCGCTCTCGCATCGAAAACGATCGAGCTCTCGCCGGGGAGCTGGAACTTCAGGCCGTACCGGCCGTCTTCGTCAATGGTGGCTTTATCGCCGGGGCCCAGTCCGCTGAGATCTATCAGACCGCGATCACCAATATCCATCATATTCTCCACCAAAGCGTCAGCCGTGGTGAGATGCAGCGCGCAGAGGTATATCGAGGCAGCGTCGAACCCCTCTTCGCTCATACGCGCCCTGAGGAGCAGACCCGTGAGCAGCCACCGACGGTGGTTCAACTGCCAGTTGACGGCGAGCGCCCGGAGACCAGCAACCTGGACGATGGCCTCGTACAACTTGCCACTTTCCTGAGCTTTAGTGACGAGCCGAGCCTTCAATTGCAGCGTCAACTCGATGAGATGGTCGACGAAGAAGCGGTTCGTGTTACTTATTTTCATCTGCTCCACGATCACGATCGGTCCACCCGTCTGGCCCACCGCGCTGTGGAGGGGGCCGATTCGCCACGGGAGGTCGCATCTCTCGTTCAGTGGCTAAGCGACGAGAGCAACGACTGGCAATCTGATGTCTCGATGCTCGAGGACTATCTCGAACGGGAGGAGATCGTCGCCATCGCCGACGATGATTTCGATGCCATCGTCGAAGCCGATGCCGAACTGGCACAGGAATACGGAGTATTTGGCACTCCCACCTCTTTTATCAACGGCATTCGCCTCGTCGGCACTCCCGAACCCGGTGAGTTACAATCGGTGGTCGAGGAGCAATTGGCCCTCGCTGAAAGGGTCTCCGAACTCAAAGAACTCTCCGGTCAGGCACTGTATGAGGAAATGGTCGCCGGCAATCGACAGCGCAAAGGGGAGCACTTTTGAGACCACCGCGCGTCGCTCCTCAGAAGCTTTTAAAAAAGTCTCCCATCGGCATTCGTTGATTGAAAATCATTTCATCAAGCGCCCTGAGCGATAGCGAGGAAATGCCCTTGGGGTGCTCGGTCCGACTCTTTTGACAGCTACTCAGATCAAAAAGGATGCCGCCAATCCCACGGCAAAGATCGGTAATAAACCACCGGTGACGTACAGACCGAGCCGACGGGTGCCGACGACCGATGCCAGGCCAGCTTTGACGATGCTATTGGCCAAAATGGCGATCACGATCGCCTGGGTTGCCACGGAGGCCGTCAATTGGGCATCGGCCTCCATGCGAGCGACGGCGAGGCTAATGGCATTGGTCTCTGCCAGACCACCAAAAACCGCGGCCAGGTAGATCGCTCCCCCTCCGTAGAGATCCTGCAAGAAATTCGCCGCGCCGATGATCAGGATCAGCAATACGGCAAATTGCAGCGCCGGCGCCAGTTCAAAGGGGTTGCGAATCTCGAGTTCTGGATCGCTATCAGCACTGTCTTTATCAAGCGCCTCCGATGGAGTGCCGATGGACTGCTCTGGTACCAGATCTTCGGCTTTCACACTTTCTTCCGGTGCCTCTTCTTTCTGTGGCGATTGGTTGCTCATATGTCGCGACAACACCAGCCACATCCCGCCGGCGATGAGCGTGCCGGGAATGGCCATGGCCACGAAGGGGACCCAGAGGGTGGTGATCAGTGAAATATTGATCACCGCTACCGCGGCCGTGACGCGAACGAACATAAATGCCGTGGCGAGCATGATCGCAAATGCCGCCGATAACATCACCGTTCGCGACTCCGGTTGGCGGCGAACCTGTCGCGACATCGCCAGGGTAACGGCCGTACTCGACGCCAATCCCCCCAGAATTCCAGTCAGCGTCAGTCCGCGACGGGGGCCCATGAATCGAATGGCGAAATAGGCCGTGAAACTGATGCCGCTGATCAGAACCACGAGACTCCAGATCTCGAGGGGATTATAATATCCCCAGGGGTCGATGGTTCGATTCGGCAACAGTGGCAACATGACCACCGTGACCAACAAAAACTTCATCGTCGAGATGATTTCCGTCGGTGTCAGAAGCTGGACCAGTCGATTGGTATAGCGCTTCAACGACAAGACAACGGCGACGATCACTGCCAGGCTGGCCGCCAATAGGGGCTCCGTGGGGACCAATATGCCGACGATGAATACCACCATCGCCGAGACCTGGGTGGTGATGCCGACCTCGTGATCCGTCGCCCGGCGCTCGTGCCAGAAAAACACGACCAACAGCGCGAAATAGCCACCGCCGACGACATATAAGATCCCCTTGATGACCTGTTCAGCCAGTACTGCCGCCGTGCCCAATAACGCCGCCAACGCAAATGTTCGGATGCCGATAGAACCAAAGGGGCTCTCCGGTTCGCGGTGACTCTGGCGCTCCAAACCAATGATCCCGCCCAGCGCCAGGCTGAGAACAATGGCTTGGATCAGGCTCCAATCGAGGTCCACGGGGTATCACCTTGACTTGAAAAGAGTCGGGAAAACAGAGGGGGGGTGTCCCGGGATCTAAATCATGACATCAAAACCGCCCGATGGCCAGAATTTGAGTTCTACCGGCTCGATACAGCTCTTCGATGGACAGAGAAAAACCGCCTCGATACGACGATCGAGGCGGTCTTTATTGCCCGCATATTTTACGCCGTTGATTCGACGATCAAGACGAGGTGACCTCGATTTTGCGGGGAACGGCCTGCTCGGCTTTGGGGAGGGTCAGCCGCAGCACTCCATCACTGAGCGCCGCGCTGATCTTGGATTGGTCGATATGCTGCCCCAGTCGAAATTGGCGCGTAAAGTGACCGGTTTTATACTCGGTGTACAAAGGCTGCCAGTTTTGCTCGAGCCCTTCATCGACCACTCCGGTCAAGGTCAGCATATTTTCTCGAAGATCGATCTCTATATCTTCGGCCGACGTGCCCGGAAGATCGGCGACCACCATTAACGCCTCATCGGTCTCGAATATGTCGACATCCGGTTTGAAGTACACTCCTTCACGAGTTCCCTCACCTTCGCTTTGCAATTCCTGTTTTTGGTGAACTTGAAGTTCTTTTTGTTCGTCCGACGTGGTGCGTGTCATGAGAAACCTCCTACAGATATTGGCAATTGATTCACCGTATATGGTGGATATTCAACGAACGCCCAATGGGTCACTGTACCTCGATCTTTCTCGGCTTTGCTGATTCCGCTCGCGGAGCGAAGAGGTTGAGAATACCGTGGTTGTACTCCGCCATCACCTTGTCGGGATTGATCGGCTGCGGAAGGCCCACGGCCCGTCGAAATTGACCGCCTTCTCGCTCCCGGCGATGGACGTTGGCCTCGTCATCGATATTCTGCAGAGTTCGCTCACCGCGGATGACGATCTGATCGTTTTTGCAACTGATATCGAGCGACTCCTTGTCGACACCGGGCATCTCGGCGCGGATTCGAAACCCCTCGCCGTCATCGTAGATATTGACCGGTGGAAATACGCCCGTGCGCTGGCGCGATGTCGGCCAATTCCAGTCTTTCCGGCTCCAGGGGCTGCCACTTCGGACGAAGTTTCGCAACTCATTGTGGATGAATGCTCTCGGATCTTGAAACCATAGAGATGTGCTCATTTTAGACCTCCTAGATTTGGATGCGGTTGCAGCTAAAGGACTCTATCTTCCAGTTTTCTGGGGTTTGGTAGAAACCCCATTTTCCATTTCAAGGGCGAATCGTAAGCAAACTCTCCGGAGCGTCAAGCCGATTGATACATAGTTTTACAAATAGTGTGTACATCAACTCTCCACCTGCTTGCAAAGCCTCGGTACACCGGACTACGGTGAGGGTTCGTCCCGGTCGGGATAAATGCTATGGATGGCCAGTCAATCGAGGAGAAAAATGCGCTTTGTGGAATTGATCCGAAAAAAACGCAACGGAGATCGCCTGGAAAAAAAGCATCTACAAGCTCTCGTCGATGCTTATACCGAGGGGCGCCTGCCGGATTATCAGATGGCCGCCTTTTTGATGGCCGTCTATTTTCAGTCCATGGAGTCGTCGGAGCTGGCGGCCTGGACGGAGGCCATGCTCTTTTCGGGACAGGTTCTCGATCTGTCGGGGATTGATGGGGCAAAGGTCGACAAACATTCCACAGGAGGAGTGGGCGACAAGGTCTCATTGATCCTCGCCCCACTGGCGGCGGCTGCGGGACTGAAGGTGCCCATGATCTCCGGAAGGGGATTGGGCCATACGGGAGGAACGCTCGATAAATTGGAGAGCATCCCCGGGTTCGACGTCCGTCAGCCGGTGGAGCGCTTCAAGGAGCTGGTGGACACTCTGGGCATCGGATTGATCGGACAGACTGACGAGATCGCCCCGGCCGACAAGAAGCTATATGCCCTTCGTGACGTGACGGCCACCGTGGAGTGCATTCCCCTCATCGCGAGCTCCATTATGAGCAAAAAGCTCGCCGAGGGCATTGATTCACTGGTACTCGACGTAAAAGTCGGCAGCGGCGCCTTTATGAAGAATATTGAAACCGCCCGGCGCCTGGCTCAGACGATGATCGATATCGGGGCGACCATGGACCGGCCGGTCCGGGCATTGATCACCGATATGGATCAACCGCTGGGGCTCACGGTCGGCAATAGCCTGGAGGTCATCGAGAGCATCGAAACGCTGCGTGGAGATGGGCCCGACGACCTCACGGAGGTCACGGTTGAATTGGTCTGTGAGATGCTCGACGTTGCAGAAGGAGTCAGCGATCGGGAGGCGACGAAAGAGCGACTGCGGGGCTTGTTGGAGGATGGATCGGCGATGGAGATCTTCGCCCAATGCATCGAGGCTCAGGGAGGGGATCCCGAGGTTTGCAGCGACCCAACGCGACTTCCAGAGGCTCCCCATCGAGTGGAGTTCAACGCTCGAGACGCCGGTTTCATCGAATCCATCGATGCCGAACAGGTCGGTATCGCCGCCATGGAACTCGGCGCCGGTCGTCGCACCAAGGAAGATTCCATCGATCACGCAGTGGGTCTTGTCTTTCACAAAAAACGAGGTGACGAGGTCACCGCAAGCGATCCGATCTTGACCATCCATTATCGCGACGAGGCTTCGCTCTCGCTGGCCAAAGAGCGGCTTCGCGATGCCATCGTGGTGGGAGACGAGCCCGGTGAGACACCGCCGTTGATTCTCGATAGGCTCCAGTAATGCTCATCAATTTCACAGGCCGATGCAGTCGATTCCATCACCGAAGGAGATGGTTCGTCATCGCCATTTTCGCCACCCTATTGGCCTGCCAGAGCGAGGACCCACAAAGGGAAGCGCCCGATGAACTGCAGGCTGAAGTCGACACCGAAGCCGCTACCTCCCCCGGTGATGGCGAGGTCGACTGTCCGGGACTTGACGTTGATGATCCCTTGACCGGTCGAGCTCGCCTTGTGCGCGGTCAGGTTTTTGCACCCCAGGGACGATTGGCCGATGTCTGGCAACCGTGGTGGTCGCCGCCCGTGCAGTTCGCTCATGCCGAACCGGGCCAAGGTGAAGAGATTGTAGCTGGCGCTCGGGTGTGGCTGACCGAGGCCGACGACCGCGGTGAGCCAGATGGCGAGATTCTCCGAGAGACGACGACCAATGACAGTGGTCGGTGGTGCTTGCACGTTCCCGAAGATATTCGATTTGGACCGGCTCTATTGGTGATCGCCGAGGGAGATGAAGAGCGCCTTCGCCGACCGGTACTCCAGCCAACGACGGTTGATATCTACGCCCGGCCCGAAGCGCTGTTGCGCCTCCTCATCGAGGAGGGACATCACCTTACCGAACTCGACACCGCCACCTATATTCACCTCGATGTATCTGCTCAATCCGTCGTCGATCAGTCATCGGAGCTCGTCCCGCGTCCCGGCGCCGGTCTCGCCTCCTATCTCGATCGACTAAAAGAGACGATGGGCGACGATCGAGCATTGAGGCAGGCCATCGACGAAGCGCTTTCCGCTGATATCGCCGACGAGTAGTCGTCCTAAAGACGTATTGGGGACATATTCTCAGAAAAGAAAAACCCCCGACAACTCTCGCTGTCGGGGGGCGCTCTGGTGATAAGCCGGGTTCTGTCACACCTTTGCAGGTGGCGACGATCATTCCTCTAGGCCCGATGTTGCCAAGGGGCTCGAGCGGTTACCTGAAGTCATGGAAGCGGGATACTTCGTCGGTCCAATGGACCGCGACTTCTGTTTACCTTGCATCGGGTGGGGTTTGCCTGGACGAGCGACGTCACCGCCGCCCCGGTGAGCTCTTACCTCACCTTTTCACCCTTACCCGGCGCTTTTTAAGGGCGCCGGGCGGTTTGTTTCTGTGGCACTTTCCCTGAGGTTACCCCCGGTCGGTGTTACCGACCACCCGTCCCTGTGATGCCCGGACTTTCCTCCCGTCGCCTACAGGCGACCGGCGATCGTCGTTACCAGAGCGCGGCGCAAGTCAATCATTCAACGCGCCAACACATCCTATTCTTTCCGTGCTGCTCCGGCGCGTGGTTGTTAACCTCCGCACAAAGCCCAATGCCTTATGCCTCTTCGAGAGCCTCCGTAGGCGATTCTTCACCCACGGCGTCCTCCCAAAAATAGAGGATGCGATTGCAACTGGGACAGATCTCGAGACTTTCGCCCCGCTGGATCTCGATGAATTGCTGCGGAGGTACAGCCATATAGCATCCCTCGCAGTGACCATCTCGGGCCGCCACAATCGCCAGTCCCGGCCGGCGACTTCGAATGAAGTCGTATTTGTGAATCACCCGCCGCGATACTTCGGTGCGGGCTTCTTCTTGCCGATCTTCGAGGGCCGTGATCTTTTCATCGAGGGCGGCCAATCGCTTCTCGGCTTCCGCTTCATCGGAAGCGATGCCTTCGCGCAACTGGACGATCTTGTCTTCCTTTTCCTTGATCGACTCCTCGGTGGACTCGATCACCTCCAGAAGATGGAGCAACTCCTCCTCGGTTTGCTCCGCCGATTTTTTGAAGCTCTCGATCTCCGATTCCACGGCATTATATTCTTTGTTGGAACTGACCTCCCGCAGCCGTTTTTGTCGGCCCGATAGACTTTCCTTGATCTCCTTGAGGTCGTCTCGTTTGCGTCGCTGCAATGAGCGGATTTCTTCGAGCTCCTCTTTTTGTGAGTTCAGATCCTCGACTAATTTGTCGAGAAAGCCGGTGTTTTCCTTAAGACGCGCGACGATCTCTTCCTTTTTGGATTTGATCTCGTCGAGCTCGAGGTCGATATTCTGCAATTCGCGAAGTAACGCTAGCTGCTCCTTCAATTTTCACCTCGCCGATAGGTACCCAAATAGAAAAAGCGCCTGAGCTTGGTGGCAGGCGCTTCGGTCTCGCTTGTAGAACCGTGTTTTATTGATGGCGCGCGGTTCTGTCGCGCCAATTCCCCGAGGTCGTGCAGCGGGGTGTGAGAAAAGGGTAAAAACGTAGTCTCACCCCGCGGAGGTCCTCCGCGATGTCGTTGTGCTTCAAACAGCATGATCTCCTGTCGCCTCGAGAAAGGGGATGGATTGCCTCCAACCACTTTTACCTCGTGAGGATGCGAATCCAAATCATGTTGCAGTGGTGATGATTGTAATCATCATTTGACGATTCGCATCGTTTTTAATCCATCGTTCTGTCCATTGGCCTCATGGGACCGTCCCATCCAAGTGGGCCCACCTGGGATCGAACCAGGGACCGGCCGGTTATGAGCCGGCGGCTCTACCGCTGAGCTATGGGCCCATCCGGTCTCGCAATCGAATGCTCCGAGTCGCTGCGATGCAACCAACCAACGAAACAACCGAAGCCGGTATTTCCAACTTCACCGATTCCTTGTAAGTTGCGTCATCGGGGCATCTTCGCCCACCAGACCTCGACAGGCCAAGTTTCATAACGGAAGGCGCCTTCCTTAGCAAGGATCTTTTGGCAACCGGGATTGCCACCTCAAAGAAACCGGCTTGACGGGGGCAACGCGCTCTCTTATGTTCCCTCTCCGCTTCCGAAAGCCACAGTGCTTTTGGGACCCTGCGATGGCAGCCATGCCATCGACAAAAACGCTGACGAGTCGTGCGTTTTCGGGCGTATAGCTCAGTGGGAGAGCGGCGGCCTTACAAGCCGTAGGTCACAGGTTCAAGTCCTGTTGCGCCCATCGATGATCGCTTTTCCCGTGCGACCGCCAAGTGGCGCTTGTGTCGGCGGTAATCGACGTTGGGGTAGTAGTTCAGATTGGTTAGAACGCTGGCCTGTCACGCCAGAGGCCGCGGGTTCGAGTCCCGTCTACCCCGCTAGTACAATTCGCGAGGCGTCGCGGCAGCGATAATGCTGCAAAACCGCAACCCCCGGTCAGGGGTAGTAGTTCAGATTGGTTAGAACGCTGGCCTGTCACGCCAGAGGCCGCGGGTTCGAGTCCCGTCTACCCCGCTTTCAAGACCCAAAAGGCCGCCCCCGTCTCGGGGGCGGCCTTTTTCGTTTTCCTCGATTTTCTCCATCGCCCGATGGTCGCCAGTAGTTGCGTTCACGACTGCTTCCTGCGAACTTGAGAGTACTTAGCGGGTTCCGCATCGATGTACTGGCGGTGACTTTTGACTTCTGCAAGGCACCCATTATGGCAACGCATTTTAAAGACGATGATCGTCGAACCCAGGCTGGACATCAAAATACGTTTTGGCAAAAGCTGGCGTTTGGGACCAACCGCTTCTTCAGCTCGGGGAACATCTACTCTGTGATGGCAATCGCCTTGATCTGGGTCGTCGTCGGCTGTGGCCAGGGAGAGATCGATGTCTCCCACAACGGTGAATCAACACAGCAAAATTCAGGGGACCATAGTTCCAATCAGGGCGGTGAGGATGCCGGCGTGGCCGATAATACCGCACCGAGCCCCGAGGCTGAGGATACCGGCGGGTTCTCCCAGCCCGATGCGAACGGATCGAGCCAATCCGATGTCGGTCAGCCCCCGGATACCGGGGATGCTCCGGAAGATACGGGAGGCGACCCGGAAGATACGGGAGGCGACTCGGAAGATACGGCAGGCGACCCGGAAGATACGGGAGGCGACTCGGAAGATACGGGAGGCGACCCGGAAGATACGGGAGATGAGCCCGAGGACACCGGAGGAGACGATACGTGTGATTATGGTGTCGATCCGAATTGTCCGATCAATTGTGAGCATGTCTCCCAGTGGGACCCCAACTGGATCAGCATGGCCACGGCCATGGTCAATGAGATCAACAATCGGCGAAGTTCCGGGGCCAATTGTGATGGTCAGCAAATGGCGCCGGCCGGGGAGCTGGCGATCCACGATTCACTTCACCAGGCCGCCCGCTGTCACAGTCAGGATATGGCCAGTGGCGACTTCATCGCTACCCAGGGATCTGACAATAGCAACAGCCGGGACCGAGCCGACGATGCAGGCTATCCCGTGGGTATGGTGGTCGGCATCGTTCAAGGCCAGATCGAGTCGGCCTCCGACTTGATCGCTCATTTGATGGTATTTGAGTGGACCTGTAGCGATCTCATGGATCCCGATTGGGAACACGTCGGGGTCGCCGTCGTCGACGACGATGGAAGCAACAATCCCTATTGGACCATCAAGCTCGGTTTGACGTTTTGAGCCCACTTCCGAAAGCGGGTATGGATGTGCCGGCATCGGCATGCTGGAATCGATCGAAGCGTCGATTCTGCTGGACATGGCTGGTGGCGGGTTGGTTGTGGGCGTTGATGGGGCTTCAGATCGGCTGCTCCGACGATAAGGAGGAGTCGACCCCTCCCCTACAACCCTTGATTTACACCGAATACCCCGAATTGACGCCTCGAGGAGCGGTGGTCCGCGAACGCCGCCTGCAGCGACAGTTGGTGGAGGGAAGCTCCGAAGGACCTTGGGGACGCCTCGATGATGGTGACGAACAACTTCCGCCACTCCACGACCCCCAGGCATTGGGTGCGGCGCTTACCGAGGCTTTGCTCACTCGCCATCACGCCTTGTGGGAGCACGCCTTTATCTCCGGAGACGACTATGCCGAGCTCGTCGACGTCGGTCCCTCCTCCGCACGGGAATTCGTCGACAATCAGATCGGAAAATCACTGCCGTTGTGGGAATTATTTTCCCATATACATGCCTCGGAGATGCCCGCCGGAGGGCTGAGCGAGCAATTCAAATTCGTGGAATTGCAGCTCGGGAGTCGCCACGAGCTCGATGGAGTATCGACCCGCGAAGACAGCGGTATCGCGCAGTACATCGACAATCAGCTCATACTGCAAATTGCGGACTCCGACGTCACCTTCGAACTCGCCATCGAGCGGGTTTTTCAGATCCACGCCACTTCGCATTCTGACACAGAACAGCCCGATGACATCGAATCAAGTCGGCTCACCGAGGATGAGTTCGTCTATAAAATAGGTTCTGCGATACAGGTCGATTCCCGATTGCGGACGTTTCTCGACGCCGGGCTTCATCTCAAACCGCAATTGTTGCGCGCTCAGGAGTATCCATTTCCGATGGGCGTCGGCAGTTTCTGGCGCTATCGGCGCTACGACCCCGAAGAGGGGGTTGACGAGGATTACGATCCACTGGAGCGGCGGCTCGATGAGGAGTCCCGCGATCTGGCCGCCGAAGAGGTGATCGTCGAGGTGCGCGAGGTATTGCGCTACGGAGCGATTCGCCTCGTCGAGCTACTGCGCGCCTATGACGATCGCCGCTACACCCGTGTTCGCCAGTGGTGGCTGCTGACGCCGCGCAGGATCTACGACTGTGATCCCTCATGCCGAGAACATATCGAGGATAAAAACTGGCTTTTGGACTACTTTCAGCGCCAGGTGCCGATCATGGTGTTTCCGCTTCGACGTGGGCTGATGTGGGGCGAGGGAGGGCGTTCCGTGGATGGGGAGCCACCATTTGCGGTCCACTCGCAGTGGCGCGAGGTCAAGACATCGGCCGGGACCTTTGCCCGGACGTATCGCATCGAGGGAAACGAGGCCCTGGGTCGAAGCGATCGCTACGTTGGAGAGGCCGGCCTGGTCCGCTACTTTGCGCCCGACCGCGGGGTAGTCCGCCGCCGATTGGAAGCTTCGGAGCACTCCGAAGAAGGGATCGAGATCATCGAAGAACTCGTCGAATATCGGCTGATGGACTGATTTGGCACTATAACGCCGTGAGCAGAAGTTGATGGAGATAGACTGCAAAGTCGAGTGTGCGTCGGACAAGGCGCGGCGACGAGGCGATGCGATGTAGCATCGTCGAGCGAGCCGCAACGCCGCTT
>SKPJ01000427.1 GCA_007119595.1 Myxococcales bacterium | reverse complement strand
CCCGTGGTGTTGGTGCCCGGATTTATGGGGCGGGGGTTGGCGTTTTTCCGGCTCAAGCGGGCCCTGGCGCGCAAGGGGTATCCGGTATACGTCGTCGATCTGGGCTACGGGGTGGGGTGTATCGAGGAGAAAGCGCGGCAATTGGAGCAGTTTATCGAGGACCATCAGTTGGATGATTTCTACGTCGTCGGACATTCCATGGGTGGGTTGATCTCGATGGCGATGGGCGAGAAAGCTCGGTGTCGGGTGCGCCATTTTATTACATTGGGTACGGCGTTTCACGGCGCCGTATTGAGCTATCTGGTGCCCGTTTTTCCGGCGGCTCGTCAGCTTCGCCCGCGCTCCGGGTTGTTGCGCCGGATCGTGGAGCGGGCCCGGGAGCACGACAACGTGACGACCATCGTCGCCCGGTGGGATGAAATCGCGGTGCCGACTCGATGTTGCCGCGTCGAGGGCTGCGAGCAGCGAACCGGCATTGCCGGTCATGTTCAGCTCATCATGCGATCGTCGTCCTTCGAGCAATTGCATTGTCTTCTCGAGGAACTCGAAACCGATCAATCCAGCGAAGCCAAACGATGACGAACCACGGGCAGAAAGGCCCATTGCGGTTGATGATCTACGACGACACCTGTCGGGGGAGCGCCCTATTGCCAGGGTTGACCCATAGCTGGATCGCCGGCGCCGGCGCCTATCGCTGGATGGGAAGGCTGGACTACACAAAAGGGGTGACGAGTTGGGCCCAGGGCTTGGAGTGGCTGGCGACGGTCGAAGAAGATAGAGAAATCGCCGAAGTTCAGTTCTGGGGTCACGGAAAGTGGGGGCGTGCCAAGGTCGACGACGATGTGCTCGACGTGGAGGCGCTAAAAAAGGGACATCCGTATCGGCCGTTGTTGGAGGCCATTCGCCGGCGTCTGGTGGGACCCGACGCTCTGTGGTGGTTTCGCACCTGCGAGACCTTTGGCTGTGTGGCCGGTCATGATTTTGCCCGCCGATGGTGTGATTTTCTACACTGCAGGGCCGCCGGACATACCTATATCATCGGTCTATGGCAGAGTGGTTTGCATCTTTTGGCTCCCGGCCAACAACCGGATTGGCCAGTTGAAGAGGGTCTTTCCGAAGGTACGCCGGAAGAACCGACCAAAGCGCTTTGGTCGAAACCCGGTGAGCCCAATACCATTACCTGCCTGCATAATCGGCACCCCATTTTGCGCTGAGCTTCTCAGAGCTCTTCATGCCCCACTCGAAAATGCTCGGTGACCTCGTCGGGTGTCAGTGCTCGATTATAGATGGCGGTCAGATGCATTCGGCCCCGCCAGGGGCGATCGAAATTCGGTGGGTCATTGCCCATGACCAGTGGGTATTGAGTGTCCCAACCGACGAGGTGAGAGTTGACGTCGATCGGGTCGTCACCGACGGATTCTCCGTTTTTGTACAAATGCAATTCGTCATTGGCGACGGTGACTACGTAGTGCGCAAGATCTGTGGTGGCCGTTTCGTGAAAGCTTTCGTCACTAGGCGTTCCACTGGATTGATCCTCATTTCGAAAGCGCAGGGTCATATGAGCTCCATTTTGACCGAAAATCACATGCTGTGGATTGCGGTCGGCGGGGTTGGAGAGGCTCACGATGCGGGCCGGGCCATCTTGGGACAAATTCTGTGATTCGATCCAGGTCTCGATGGAAAAACTGGTGGGGGGATCGATAATGCGTCCGTAGAACTTTTCTGTGTCGTCACTGCGCAACATCGCACCATCGAATTCGATGCAATCGCACTGCTGTCCCCACTGGATTGCCTCGTCCGGGTCATCGCCTTCGTATTCAAACTCGAGGTCTGCCGCAGGGGCGATAGTGCTCTGGTCGAAGACCGTTTCTTCATCGCCGCCCTCAAATGTGTACAGCGCGATCAGGCCATCATCGGTGCGCCTCAGGTCGCAGACACCGTCGTGACACCAACTTTCGGCACAATCGGAGTCGTCATTGCACTGCTTACCCAGTCCACAGCCGGGGCATTGCGGTCCCCCGCAGTCGACGTCGGTCTGCTCTCCACTTTGAAGTCCGTCGTCGCAACTGGGAGTGATGCAGCTTCGATGATGGCACTCCTCGGGGGCAGTGCAGACGCCGCATTCGATGGTGTGAGTATTGCCACAGCCGTCGACTACGTCGATTTCCCCGCACTCGGCGGCGTTGGCCGCACAGGTCATTTCATGATTCGGCTCCGGGCACGTCGGAGTTGTCGTATCGTCCGGACTTGCGACGTCGGGTTCATCACCGTTCGACGTATCGTCGATGGGCTCGACGTCATCGAAAGAAGTATCGTCGGGAATTCCGACATCGTCGATGGAGGCTTCGAAGGAATCTATATCCTCGATGCAGGCCGCAGCAATGACGACCAGCGCCATCGCAAGGGCGAGGAGATAGGTGTGGCGGTACCGCATCGTGTCACTCCACATCAGCAGGGAGTCAATTCAGTGTTCTCGATGCGATAATTTCACCAATCCAGTACGCAGTCTACCGTCAATAGTGCAGCCGGAAGAAGGGCCGAGTGGTCGGAAGCAGTGTAAGGAGAATCAAAAAAAATCCCCGGACCGCAGTGGCCCGGGGATCAGTGGTATAAGAGAATGGGTGATTTCGACATCTATTTCGTCAAGAGATCTCGCTCGTAGGCCTGGTCGACGAGGTTCGCTAGCTCGTCCTCGAAGAAGGCGTGCATCTCCTTTTCCTCCTCGAGAATCTGGGAGCACACGCGGACCGTTTCCTCGTCGTTGAGTTTGTCGGCCAGGTTGATGATGGCGTTATAGGAGGAGATCTCGAGTTGTTCGGCCACGGAGCCTACGATGGCGTCACGGACAATGGAGTCGCCGTAGGCGCCGAGCAATTTGGACTGGGTCCCACCGAGAAATTTGGCCAGTCCCGTTCGGACCTGAGAGACGTCGGCGCCGAGTCGGGAAATGCAGCCCTTGACCAGATCGGCGTGGCGCTGGCTCTGCTCGCGGTGTCCGTACAGTCGAGACTGCATCTCGGGAAATGCGGAGGCCCTTTCGGCCTGATCTTCGAGCATGTTGACTAAGCTTGTCTCCATCGAATAGGCGGTTTTTAACCAGTTGACGAGTAAATCGTGTGGGTTTGTTTTGGCCATGTGAAGTCTCCGGTCTAACGGAATCGATTGTTTGGAACTCCCCCCGTCTGATGTCGTGTCAAAAAGGTCTTCACAAAACCAATAAGCCCAAATAGTTCAATGGGTTATTTGTATTTTTGGTGATGCTGAAAAATTTCGGTCAATCTCCGGAACCGGTGACTACCCGGAAGCGTTGACTACCCGGAATCCGGAACCGGTGACTACCCGGAATCCGGAACCGGTGACTACCCGGAGCCGGTGACTACCCGCAGCCGGTCAATTCCCGGAATAGGACGTCTGGTGGTCAGGGGCCGGAGGGAACGGGACCGATATCTCGGCTGGGATTTGCGGCGTCGATAGAGCGCTGCAGGTCGCTTTTG
>SKPJ01000230.1 GCA_007119595.1 Myxococcales bacterium | reverse complement strand
GATTTTAAGCGAAATAAGATCGGTGTGCCCGCCACGGTGGCGGCCATCGAATACGACCCGAACCGCACGGCACATATTGCGCTTTTGCACTACGCCGACGGTGAAAAGTCTTATATTTTGGCGCCCCAGAAATTGGAGGTCGGTGCCGAAATCATCTCCAGTGCCAAGGCCGATATCAAGCCCGGCAATACGCTGCGCTTAAAATATATGCCCACGGGAACGGTGATGCACAACGTGGAGCTTCGCCCCGAAAAGGGTGGTCAATTGGCGCGCTCGGCGGGAGCCTGGGCCCAATTGATGGCCAAAGAGGGAAAATACGGCCTGGTAAGACTGCCCTCCGGCGAGTTGCGCCGGATTTTGTTGGCCTGTCGAGCCACGGTCGGTGCCGTTTCCAATCGGGAACATGAAAATACCTCGCTCGGAAAGGCCGGTCGCAGCCGATGGCTCGGTCGCCGACCCTCGGTTCGGGGAGTATCGATGAACCCCGTCGACCACCCCCATGGTGGTGGCGAAGGCCGCACCGCCGGTGGACGACAGCCGGTTACCCCGTGGGGCAAAAAGACCAAGGGCAAGCATACGCGCAACAACAAGCGGACCCAGAAATTCATCGTCCGCCGACGCAAGTCCAAGAAGAACAAACAAGATAGGTAATCTCGCCCGCCCTCGTCCCCTGACGGGACTGGCCGGCGGCGCTCAGTGAAGGAGTCACAACCGTGCCACGATCAATTAAGAAAGGACCATGGGTCGACAGTGGCCTGCAAAAGAAGGTGACGCGAGCCCGTGAAAGCGGTGATCGTCGGGCCATCAAGACCTGGAGTCGGCGCTCGATGATCGTTCCCGAATTTATCGGGTTGACGTTCGCCGTCCATAACGGAAACGAATTTGTCCCCGTATTCGTCACCGAGAATATGGTGGGTCACAAATTGGGCGAATTCGCGCCGACGCGAACGTTTTACGGACACACTTCGGACCGGGCATCGACGGCGACGACAGTGCGCTAAAGGTCGCTCGCACTGCTCGCCCGAAATTAGGGTGCGCGGCGGTAGCGAGTCCTTGTTCTCCGACATCGCGGAACTACGGCTGACCCCCGAGAGCCAGCCACAACGAATCGAGTGATTGTTATGAGTAATGCAGAAGACACGAATGCAAATCGCGCCCTGGCGAAAAATGTTCGCATTGCGCCGCGAAAAGCCCGCCTGGTCATCGACTTGGTGCGGAATAAGCCCGTTGAAGAGGCCATCGAAATGTTGGAGTTTACGCCCAAAAAGGCAGCTCCCATCGTCTCGCGCCTCATCGATTCGGCGGTGCATAACGTGATCGAAAGTGAAGTGCTGGAGTGGGACCCCGATGACCTGGTCATCGCCGAGGCCTACGTCAACGAGGGACCCACGATGCGGCGTTTTAAGCCGCGGGCCATGGGTCGCGCGACCAGGATTAACAAGCGAACCAGTCAAATTACGGTGGTGCTTCAACCGCGGACATAACGCATCGCCAAGTGTTTTTAGGAGGTCATTGTGGGTCAGAAAGTACATCCAACAGGATTTCGACTAGGGATCATTCGTCCCTGGAGTTCAAAGTGGTATGAGGAGAAAAATTACTCCAAGTGGCTCCACGAAGATCTCGAGATCAAAGATTATATCCGTGAGAAGTTGTACAACACGGGGATCAGCAACATCGAGATCGAGCGCATGGCCAATAAGGTCAAGGTCACGATCCATACCGCAAAGCCGGGCATTGTCATCGGCAAGCGGGGAGCCGGGATTGACTCGCTCAAAGAAGAGCTCCAGAAGCTGACCGACGGCGAAATTTTCGTCAACATCCAGGAAGTGCGAAAGCCGGAATTGGATGCCCAATTGGTCGCCGAAGGCATTGCCCAACAGTTGCTGCGGCGAGTCAGTTTCCGTCGTGCCATGAAAAAGTCGGTGCAGACGGCCATGAAATTTGGTGCCCAGGGCATTCGCGTTCATTGCGCGGGTCGGCTCGGCGGCGCCGAGATGAGCCGCCGGGAGTGGTATTTGGAAGGTCGAGTGCCCCTGCATACCCTGCGCGCCGACATTGATTTCGGCCTCGCCGAAGCAAAGACCACCTACGGGATCATCGGCGTCAAAGTCTGGATCTTCAAAGGCGAAGTGCTGGAAGCATAATTGAGCTCCCGATCGGAACCATCGATCTGGGGCCAGCCAAGAGTTAAGTGCAGTAAGGAGACGATATGCTAAGTCCAAAGCGCGTACGATGGCGCAAGCCCCAGAAAGGGCGCATCAAAGGAAAAGCTCAGCGCGGCACGGAAGTGTCGTTTGGCAGCTACGGTTTGATCACTCTGGAGCCGGGACGGATCAGTGCCCGGCAGTTGGAGGCCGCTCGAATCGCAATGACTCGCTACATCCGCCGATCGGGAAAGGTCTGGGTTCGCGTCTTTCCGCACAAGGCGGAGACCAAGAAACCCGCTGAGGTTCGGATGGGAAAAGGAAAAGGCGCCCCCGATCGATGGGTGGCGCGCGTGCGTCCCGGGCGTGTCCTATTTGAGATGGACGGGGTCCCCGAGGAAAATGCACGTGAGGCTTTCCGGTTGGCCGGCCACAAATTGCCGGTGAAGGTCAAATTCGTAGAGCGAGGAGGCCCGTTTTGAAACCGAAAGAATTGAGAGATAAAAACGATCAGGAATTGCGAGAATTGGAAGATCAGTTGCGAGAGGAACTGTTTCGCATGCGCCTGAAAAAACACACCAATCAATTGCAGCAGTCGCACAGGCTTCGTGAGACCCGCCAGGATATTGCGCGGATCAAAACCATCCTGCACGAGCGTCGCCGCGCCTGATTGGGCAATTTTCGCAAGTCGAAGAGGAGCAAGAGTATCATGGGGACGCAACAGCAGCCCACAGAAGAGCCGGCTCAACGCAAGACGCGTATCGGCCACGTCATGAGTGACAAGATGAACAAGACGGCCGTCGTTTCGGTCGTGCGCCGTTACATGCACTCGAAGTACAAAAAGTACGTCAAAGAGCGGATCAAATATAAGGTGCACGACGAGGAAAACGATTGCGCTGTCGGAGACAAGGTTCTCATCGAAGAGACCCGACCGCTGTCAAAGCATAAGCGTTGGCGGCTCAAAGAGATCATCGAGCGAGCTCCCAAAGTCTAGTGCTGCTCGAGCCCAAGTCTCCAACCTTTTTTCGCCGGTTTGGAGCGACGATTTCATCGCTGTCTGCGCTGGCCGATGCCAAGGCAACGCCCGGCGTCGACAGCAGCGATTTCGTCGCTCAGCCCTCGCCGAAGCAGGTTTGAGTATTCTCCGCCGGGCGCGAAGCAGTGCTGATGGCGGGCAATAAACAGCGATGTAGCCGCCACCGTCGCCCGGCGACCGTGGCCGATACGAGATACGACGAGGTACGTCATGATTCAGATGCAGAGCAGGCTCGGTGTGGCCGATAATTCCGGCGCTCGCCAGGTAGAGTGCATAAAAGTAGTCGGTGGATCGAAGCGGCGCTACGCCTCGATCGG
>SKPJ01000347.1 GCA_007119595.1 Myxococcales bacterium | reverse complement strand
AGCCGGTGCTGGTGCTGGTCGTAGTGGTGCTGGGCGCCCTGAGTGCGGGAGGAATTTGGATGATCGGAATGCCCGGCAACAGCTATACGGGAGAGCCCCCGGAGCGTCCGGTGCTCGCCGAGGCGCTGGAGGGATATGTGCGGGGGCTGGCGGAGACCATCGGGCCCCGCAATGTGATGCGTGCCGAAGCGCTCGACGCGGCGGTGGTGATGTTGGAGCAGGCCTTCGAGGAGGCCGGCTATGACGAGGTCAAACGCCAGACATTCGAGGTCGATGGCGTTTCGTGCCACAACCTGGAGGTGGAGATCACCGGGGTGGAGGCGCCGGATGAGATCGTGGTCATCGGTGCCCATTACGACTCGGCATTCGACGCTCCCGGGGCCAACGATAACGCCAGTGGTGTCGCGGGGACCCTGGCACTTGCCGAGTATTTTGCGGACGCAGCTCCGAGGCGCACGCTTCGGTTCGTACTCTTCGTTAATGAGGAGCCGCCGTTTTTTCAGACCCGGGATATGGGCAGCTTGCGCTACGCCCAGCGATCGAAGGAGCGGGGTGAGCAGATCGAGGCCATGATTAGCCTCGAGACCATCGGTTATTTCGATTCCTCTGAGGGAAGCCAGAATTATCCGGTCGGTGCACTGGGATGGGTCTATCCGACGGAGGGCAATTTTATCGCCTTCGTGGGTAATCTGGGGTCGCGGGGGCTGGTGCGCGAGGCCATTGGAACGTTTCGCGAGGAGGCGAAGATCCCTTCGGAGGGAGCGGCGTTGCCGGCCGGGATTCCCGGCGTGGGTTGGTCTGACCACTGGGCGTTTTGGCAGCAGGGATATCCGGCGATCATGGTCACCGATACGGCGCCGTTTCGGTATCCCTATTACCACACCCCGGAGGATACGCCGGATAAGCTGGATTACCACAGTATGGCGCTCGTGGTGGAGGGGATGAAGGCGGTCGTTGCGGAGCTCGGTGGTGTGGACTCATAAGCGCTGTGAGGCTTCGTTGTAAGTAGCGGTCGAGGCGTTGGCAACCGACGGAGCATCGTCCATACTTCGATTATATGACGAACCAGTGTCCGCCGGGCGCGGAGATGTGACTGTAGGAGTTGATGTATGTCGGATGAGAGCGGCAAAATGCCGAGTCAGTTGTTGGATTTGCTGGAGGGACGCTCCACGCCGGAGCGGGAGTCCCTCGATGTTCATCTGTCGCAGCGCGACGGAGAGCATCTCCACGATAAGATGCGCCAGGCCTATTGGTGGATCGTCAACAACGCCATCATCACTCCCTATTACGATATCGAATATGGGGAACGAGTATCGCTGGAAAATACGTCGGGAGACCAGTTGGTGCTCCACGACGCGATGAGCTACAGCTCGTATGTATTGATGCCGATGTTGACGCTCTTTACCTGTCGGCGAGCGTTGATGGTGGGAGCGCCGGGGCGGGGGAAGACGACGGCAGCGGTGTTGATGGGGTTGATCGCCGGGATGTCGCAGGACCAGGTTCGGCGCTCCATCGTGCGCGGTCATCCTCAGCTTACGGTCTCGGAGATGCTCGGCTCGCCGCTTCCCTCGGATATGATGACCGCCGAGGATGCCTCCGATATCGATGTGGCCTGGAGGGCGTGGATCGAGCAGCGCGTCAAGGTTATCGACGAGTACAATCGGATTCCGACGAAGACCCAGTCGGCGCTGTTGTCGCTGTTGGCGGAGGGCTATGCCGAGATGTATGACCAATACGTCTATACCGGGCGTTCGAGCTGGTTTTTGACGGCCAATGACGACGCCGGAGGGGGGACCTTCAAGGTGATCGACGCCCTTCAGGATCGGCTCGACGTGGTGGTGCGGGCGGTGCCCTTTAATTCTCATTTCGTCGAAGCCCTGGTGGAGCGCATCGAGTCCGATACGCGGCCGGAGTCGATGGTCCCCGACGATATCGTATTTACGGATGAGCAATTGGACGCCGTATACGACGCCATTTTGACGGTTGAGATACCCGATGAGGCTCTGGACCGGGTCTCCTACTTTTTGGGGCAGCTCGACTTTTGCCGCATGGCCTCGACGCGCTTCGAGTTTATGAGCAAGGACACGCTGCACCTCAACGGTCAGGATGTGGCCACGGTGTGCACCGAGCAATGTCCGTTGGATAAGCGTCAGCATCTGTGTACGCAGACCGAAAACGGCGTGTCGGCGCGGGTGTATCTGACCTGCTTTCACTACGCGAAGGCGCTGGCTTATTTTCGGGGGCATCGGCGCGTGGAGTTGGAGGATTTTCGCCAGATATTGCCGTGGGTATTGCACGATAAATTAACGCCCAACAAGCGCAGCCGATTCTTCGAGGAGTCCGAGCATCGGGCGTTGTTGCGCGACCGGGTGGCCTGGATTCGCGATATGTTCGACCGGGCGATGCAGCAATACGCCGGACACCGAGCGAGCCGCCAGTCGGTTCTCGAGGAGCGGGCATTATTGGATGAAGGCCTGGTCGGGGTGGGACCCGATGAGGCGCGGCGGCGCATGGATCGCATTCAGGTGCGGATCGCGAAGCTGATGGAGGCCGCCGATCTGTCGGGTCCTATCTACGAGCAGATCGTACAACTCAAAGCGATGTACAGCCGATATAATAATTATTGGCATTGGGCGCGTTCCGGCGACGAGTAACGAGCACCCTGGATTTGGTGGAGGATGAACTGAGGATGGAACACTCCTGGATAAATGATCTCGCCCAGAGAGCGGAAGAGCGCTTCTCGAAGTGGCACCCCGAGACCTGGCAGATGGTCGTGGAGGGGCCGGCCGCGGAACTCGCCGCGTCCCTCCAAGATACCGGACGCCCAGTGGAGCAGAGCCAGGCGGTGGCCCGGGCCTATTTAAAGCTCGCCGCCGAAGCGGTGGGACTGGGATATCTATATCCGGTGGGCGAGACAGGGCGAGCGAATTTCTTCTCCCACGCCTGGTTCGAGTTGCTGCCGCAGAAGCTTGGATCACTGACGCCGGAGCGGCAGACCGAGGTGTTGTCGGCCTGTTGGAATGTGGGAGAAAACCTCGAGACGCGGGCGTCCTGGTTCCAGTCTCTATTTTTGAAGCTCATATTGCGCGATGGCCTGGAGTTGGAGTCCTTCGAGGAGGACGTTCGCCGGGTGACCGAGATGATTGTGGCCCGTCCCGACGAAAAGCTGCGCCCCCGAGACTGTCGCTTGGAGTGGATTTTTCTCGGGGCGAGTGATGCCCGGTTTTTGCCTGGGTCGGTCTCGTTTCTCGCACCGCGGGTTCTGGTCGTCGATCATCGCCACACGGGGCTCGACGACCGGCCGAAGTCGGCGCAGGTCGTCTGGCTCGGCGAGCGTCCCCAGGTGCTCGGCGCCGCCGACGAGGCGCTGCGAAGCGGTGATGGTATCGACGCTGACTGGGACCAGGTGGGAGAAGAATGGGAATGGGATAAGGTCTGTAATTCCGAGCCGCGACTGACCGCGATCCATGCCGACGATAGCAATCCCTGGCGAGCCGTTTGCACACTGGAGACGTCGCAATTTTTGGTGGCGGCTCTGCCCAACGAGGGGCGGGCGGTGTGACGAAGGGACACCAAGATAGTTCCGGGGGTAGCAACTTCGTGTCGGGCTTTGGAGCTGAGGACGTCCAGCAGGCCTGGGAAGAAGCGCTGGCGATGTGGGGCAAATACGTCGTCCTCAGCCCGCCGGAGCCCTACGGTGAGTCGAGCGACGACGATCAGTGGCCGGGCGACGATCCGCTGGCGTTTATCGATCTGGAGACCCGCCAGGTGGTCGTCAACTACGAACTCCTCCACGCCATGGATGCCGCAGATAGCTTGAGCGCCGTATTGGCCCACGAAATCGGCCATCACGTGGCCTATCCGAGGACCCTGGGGGAGTTGGCGACGCTCCAGACGCTGGAGAGGCAATTGCTGCCGGGGTTTACCGGTTCGTTGGTCAATCTATTTCTGGACCTTCAGGTCAATGAATTCGTCGGTCGAAGCGATGCGGAGGCGTTAGTCGCCGTATACCGGGGTTTTCGCGCCCGTCACACACCACCAATTAACCCAATCTTTGCCTTTTATCTGGGGATCTACGAGTCGCTGTGGGGGTTGGATCAATCCACCCTGGTGGACATGGAGACGGCGAATGTGATGGAGGAGATGTTTCCGGCCTGGCGGGCCGATGCCCGCATGTTTGGGCACACCTTTTACGGGTTGGTCGATACGTATCTGCAATTTGTGTACTTCTGCAGTGTTTTTCTGCGCTATATCACGTCGCCGTCGACCGGCGACGACTTCGCGCGGCCGTCGGTGCCTCTCGGTGATGATGTGCCGCAGCCGTCGCCCGCCGATTACGCCGGAGCGATACGGGCCATCGAGCAGGGTAGGGGTGAATCTGCTCTTGAAGAGGCGCAGCACCGGGGTTGGATCGAGGATGGTGAGGTTCTGGATGAGATGGACGCCTTCGAGATCATCGATGGCCTGGTCCAGGGCGGTCACGGCCGCGGCGTGGCGAAGTTTCGAGAAATGCTCGCCGAGCGCCACTACGCCCATCTGGTGGACCGCCATTTGGTGGAGTTGCCCGCCACGGAGGTGCCGTCGTCAGATCCGAGGATTCCGGAGACCCTGGTGTCCTGGGAGCCCGGCGATGACCCGCGGGCCATCGATTGGGTGGCCTCGGTGATGGAACGAGGCCCGTTGGCGGCGGCCATGCCCCGAAGGCGGGTGCTGGCACGTGAGGACGAAGGAGAGAGTGAGACCGGTGCGACGGCGCTGGAGATCTATCTCGATACGAGTGGCTCGATGCCGGTGCCGACAGAAGAGTTCAACGCCATGACGCTGGCCGGACAGATCTTGAGCGCTGCGGCCATTCGCTCCGGCGGACGGGTGCGGGCGGCGATCTACTCAGATGGCGATCCCATCACATCGAATTGGTTGTACGGCGAGTCGACGGCGCGGCAATTTTTGTTGAATTACGCCGGTGGTGGGACGCGATTCCCCTTTGGGTTGCTTCGCGAGTGGGCTGAAGATGAGCCGCGGGTCATCAGGGTGGTTATCTCCGATCGTGGATTTATCTACGACTTGGAGCGCGAGGAGGGGCCCGGTGCGGTGTTGGAGGCCGCCGATGCGTCGGAGCTGATGATCGTCATACTCACCGATGGGACGGAGTTGCTTCAAAAAGGGTGGCCAGCGATCTTTGATCATCGCAATACGCGGATCATGGGGGTGGCATCATTGACCGATCTGGCGTCGGTGGCCCGGCGGCTGGCCGACGCATTGTATCGGACGTAGTAGATCAGCTGAGTTGCGTGTGGGGCTGTCGAGCACCGGAGGCGCCGCGGCAAAATCGGCATGATTCGAGGGGGATGTGAGACTCGAGATAGTCTTTGATGCGATGTGCCAGCCGGTCCCCGTGAAGAGAGACGCCGTCGACACTAGCCAGCGGTGGCAGCTCCCATTCGCCGTTCTCGAGCACGTCTTCGAGGTGGGGTGGCCGCGTGCATTTGTAGAAATAACCCCGGTGGATCATGTGGCAGCGGATGCGGAGCCAACAATCGCCATAGATCTGGCCCGTCTTCTGGTCAGTATTTCCCGGCGGCTCGACGTCCATCTCGGCGAAGGAGTCGATCTCTTTGACGATCAAATCGACATCGTATTTTTCGCAATTGGTTTCGATAATGCCCAGTAGTTTGGAGGCCAACGGCGCCGAGGAGTAGCGGGATACGACGAGTCGGTCCAGGTGTCGCCAGGCTGCGGTGGGCATGCGGCGGATGAGAAAGCCATTGGTGGTCATTTGCACCGTGTCGGCCAGGTCGGCCTCGTGGACGGCTTCGAGACATCCCACCAGGTCCGGGTGCAGCAGGGGCTCACCACCGGTGATCTTGAAGATCTGGGGGCGCACGGCGCTTCGCACAGCCCGGAGGTCGCGGGATAATTCCTCCACGGATGTGGTGCGTTCCGGCAGGTGGGGCGATAGGCTGCAGCAGTGTTGGCATCGCAGGTTGCAGTGGTCGACGACGTGGGCTTCGAGCGACCATGTGAGAATGCGCCCGTCTTTGACGTCGAACACGGTGGCACCGCCGGAGTAAGGAGTTGATGGTGAATCAGTTGGCCCGAGAAGTGATCGTAGTCGGCCAGGGAGGTAGTGTCGAGATCCTCGGTGAAAGGCCGGGATGGTTCGTCGGGTCGACGGCTGCCAGCCGGGGCGTGAAGTCGGCGAGGGCGGCTGTCATGGTGCGCCGGGTAGATGATGCGGTGGTGGTCGACGTCGATTCCACCGGCGTTCATCCCGTATATGCCGGCCAGGCCGACGGGCGGTGGATCGTGGGCTCATCGAAGGTCGGTGTGGCTCGTGCGTTACCTGCCGATACCATCTGCCCAAAGGTTGTGGCGCGGAGGTTGGGCGATTGGCGACGGAATCCGAAAGACACCCTATTCGACGGGATCTGGCGCCTTGCGCCGGGGGCGCGTGTGGTGGTCGGCGGTGCGTCGGGGTTCGATGTGGAAAATGCCCCGGATGAGTGCCCTGATATTGATATGGAACAGGTGTCGTACGGTAGTGCCGAAGACGCTCCGGATCGGCTTCGATATCTGCTTTTGGAGCGCGCTGCAGCGCTTGCCGAGGTCTATGGTCGGGTCCACGTCGGGTTGAGCGGCGGTGTCGATTCATCGGCGCTGGTGGCCGCGCTGGTAGCGCAAGGACATCGGCCTGTGGTGTGGCTCTTCGACGACCGGTGTTCGTCAGAGGTGGAGCGGGGATTCGCCGAAGCGCTGATCCAGCGTCTCGACGTCGAGTCCCGGGAGATTGCGGTCGATCCGGCGTCGCTACCAGAGCACTTCGAGACCGCCGTGGAATACGCCGACGAACCGATCATCAATGCCCGTGCGGTGGCAAAATTTGTCTTCTACCGCCATGTCGCAGAATCGAAGCCAAATTGCTTCGCAACCGGTGTGGGAGCCGATGACCTCTTCGCCGGAAAACCAGAAGGTTGGACCGTCGATGACAGTGGGATCCCCGGATTTGCGGCCAATGGCAGGACTGCGCGTGAATTGGGGCGCAGGATTGTACGGCCAGGGATCGACGTGTCGGAGAGTAAATTAGAGGGTTCTGTGGATGTACCCCGGTTGCGGCGTCTCCAAATGGAGTGCGTGACGCGGCCACTGGTATTTTCCATGGAATTGCACGTGCCGGCGGCGATGGGGATAAAGACTGCGGCGCCCTATATGGATCCGGCCGTAATTGGCTTCGCGGAGGCGATGGACCGGGAGCAACTCATCGGTGCAACGCGGGGAAAGCGGGTGCTGCGCCAGGCGGTCGAACCCCTGGTGGGACGAGCCATCGCCTGGCAGCAAAAGACGGCGGTATATGCCCCGGTGGGTGGCGGCGAGGAGTCGATCCGCAAGCGGTGGGCAGACGTATTCGCCCACTTGCTGATGGGCCGGCGACTGGCTGCGCTGGATTGTGTGCATCTTCCAACGGTGGAAACGCTCATCGACGACTATCGCACTCTTCCCCTATCCTCGGCGCAGATTGCAACAATCGAACGGGTGCTCATGCATCTGTCATCACTGACGGTCTTGGCTGGTTGTACGACCGGAAGAAGAGGAAGGTGAGGCCTTCGCCAGCGTGAATGGCGTCCCGAGATGATTTAAAAATTGAGCATTAGACGGAGGCTAGATGGCGCGAATATTGTTCATGACGACCAAGGAAAAGGGCCACGTCAATCCCATGCTTCCCGTGGCGACGCGGTTGCAAAAGAGGGGGCATCACGTCGGTTGGCGCTGTCTTCCACATGCCACAGACCGCCTAACGGCGCTTGGAATCGACGTGAGTCCGTCACCGGAGCGCGACGGCTCCGACGAGTCATTGGCCACGGGCGGTGCTGAATTGGCTCAACTGGTGGTGGACAACGATCGATTGTTGGAGTGGATTCGCATATTGCTCATCGAGCAGGTGCCCGAGCAGATCGATCCCACACGCCGTGCGCTGCGGCGCTGGGAGCCCGATGTATTGGTCGTCGATCCCATGCTCTATCAGGGGATCATCGCCGCCCATCTCGAGGACGTCCCCTACGCCTGTATCTCCTCGTCGCTCAATCCGGTGACACCCGACGATCTGGACTGCCGACACACTCGAAATATGCGGGCCATCGATGCCGAACGACGGGAGGTGTTTGCGCGCTACGGGATGTCGCCAACTTTTAAGGTCGCTGACTGCCTCTCCCCGGAGTTGAATATCGTCTTTACCCGCCGGGATTATATCGGCGACGACACTCCGGTTCCGGAGGCCACACACCTGGTGGGACCCACGCAGCCCGTGGAGCGAGGTGACGAAGCTCCGTTTCCCTGGGATGCCTTGGATGGCCGGTCCCTGGTATACGCCTCGTTTGGAAGTCAGATCTATCATCAGCCACAGTATTTTGAGCGTATCGCTGCGGCGACGGAGGCGTTGGAAGTTCAATTGGTGATCAGTTGTGGAGCATTGGCCGAAGGTGAATGGGCGCGGTCCCTGCCGAGTCACGTCATCACTCGGGCCTATACGCCACAGCGCAAGCTCCTCGAGCGAGTGCGATTGATGATCACCCACGGAGGTGCAAACTCCGTTATGGAGGCCCTGGTCGCCGGGGTACCGTTGGTGATCCATCCCGTGTGCAACGACCAGCCCATGCAGGCCTATTTCGCCCGGCGGCGGGGCGTCGGGATCGACGTCGACCTGGGGGCGATGACCCACTCTGAGTTGGGTGATGAACTTCGGCGACTGCTCGCCGATGATGCACCGGAACGGCTTGCCGTAAGTGAATTGGCTCACCGGTATCGGGACGTCGACGGCGCAGAGAGAGCCGCCACATTGATCGAGGAGTTCGCCTCATGATGGAGCTCGTTCGCGGCGGCTGTGCACAGGTCCAACCCCTCGAAGTGTGGAATCTCGACGTCGGTGGGAAACCGATATGGAGATCGCTGGGTGCCGGGGCCGTCGAGAGCCGGTTGGACAGCGGTGAATTGCCGAGTGACGTGGGGCGTTCCATAGCAGATTTGGCACTTCGCTTTGCCGAGAAATTGCGGCGAGGCGAGTTTGAATCGATGGATGATACCATCGAGGGCTATTCGAAACTGTATTTTTGTGGCGGGTTGACCCGCGTGGCTGGTTTCAGGTCGGGAGTCGACGAATCCACCGACCGGTGTTGGATCATGGACGCAGCGCGAGACGTGCTCGCCGGTGGACGCCAGGTGATCCGGGAATATTCTGTGCTCAGTGGGGCTGCGATGGTCGTCGACGTGGGGCAGACGGCGATCAAGACCGGTGTGCTCGACCGCGGCGGAACTGCGAAGCGCGTTCGGCGTTTTGAGCGGCCCTGGAGTCGACTTCCGGTGTGGTTGGCGTCGGAGAATAGGTGGCGCGACTCTCGCCAACACCCGTCGGGTCAGTCGGTGCAAGTGGAGCGACTTGTGGAGTTTGTCTCCCGGGCTGTCACAGAAGGGCTAGCGAAAACCGTGGAGCCCATCTCGACGTTGGTCCTGGCGCTTCCCTGTGAGCTCGGCGAAAAGCTGGAACCAGGAGCCTGCAGCTATGGTGATTGGACGAGGGTTCCGGATCTCGTCACCCGTATTGCGGAGGCCATCGAGGGATTGCCATCGACGCCGCAAGTGATCGCATTGAATGACGCCGAACTCGCCGGTCTTGCCGTGCTCGAGCTACTGGAGGGCGAGGGCTTACAGGGCGAGGACGCCCTCGTTTTATCGCTGGGTTTTGGCCCCGGTGCTGCCTATGTCGACACAGGGGCGAGCAATGGAGATGGATGACTTGTCGCCGGTCGTCTCGTTGGACGGTCTGCAAGCAGGGGATTTTGATGTCGTTTTGGTGAGTCCGCACCTCGATGACGCGGCGCTGTCCTGTCCGGGCGCGCTCTTTCGGCACCGCGACGCCGGTCGAACCGTATTGACGGTGGTGCCCTTCAGTCACGCCGGTGACGATGCTGCTCTCGAAGACGCACAGCACTACGCGTTGCGCCGCGATGAGGAGCGTCGAGCTGCACTCCGGGCGGGATATGATGTGTTGTGGGGAGGCTTCGTGGATGCCCCGTTTCGCGATCCGCCACACCGCACATTCAATGAAATCGTGTGGGGCCAGGGCGATGCCGAGCTAGCGCGGCGACTCATCTCATGGCTCGAGGAAGTGGTCGACGCCGTTGAACCTACTCAACTTCTGGCACCGCTCGGCGTCGGCCGGCATATCGATCATCGCCTGGTCCACACCGCGACGCGGAATCTGGAGCGACGATGGCGGGACCTGGAGGTCTGGTATTACGAGGACCGGCCCTATGCGCTGATCCGTCACGCCGTGGAGGGGCGCCTTTTGGAGTTGGGGGTGGAGACAGAGCTTTGTTTCGAGGAGTTCTGGAGTTCATTTACGGAGGCGACTTATGTGGTGCAGCATCTTAGATCGCAGGAGGAGCGCCGCATATGTCGCCGGCGATTTGCCGAGTTGTACAGCAGCCCCGGTCGAGATGCGGTGGAGAGGAAGGTGGAGGTGAGTTTCAGATTGATCAAAGCAGGGGACTGCGATTCAATTTGGAGTGTCATTGCGGAGCACGAATCGCAGATCGAGTCATTTCTCGGTTCCGTGGCTGCATTTCAACGGGTCTGTCAGCGATACGCCCGTCGAATCGAGCCGGACGCCCGTTATTTGGAGCGGCAGTGGAGGTTGTATGGATTGTGATATCGACGAAGTGGTCACCGAGGTCGAAGAGGCGTCTCTGCACTCGCCGTTTCCCTTGGATGTGGCCATCGCCGTGATCAACGACTGCTTTCGGATGGCTGACGTCGAACCGGTGAGAGACGCGGATTGGGAGCGGTGGCAGGAACAACTGGGATCGCTCTGGGAGGAGCAGATGGGGATTGTGGCCCACCTGTTGTCGGCGACCTCATTGCGCTGGGTGACCGTGACGGCGCTGCGCTCCGATGGTGGGGATCGGCGTGATGAGTTGCGCCGGTTCTTCGAGCGGATTGAACCGCTGACGGCGGAGATGATCCGCTCCAACTCCTTTCGCCGCGAGGAGTGTATTCGGCGCTGGCTTCAGTGGTGTGGGGCCAAAATTCGCGGTGAAAATTCCAAGATGTCAAAGCGCCGATTGGAGCAGTTGGATTATCGGGCGACCCTCGCCGAGTATCAGCGCGCCGAGGCGGCTCGAGAAGAGGAGCTGGAGAGTCGGATGGAGCGGACGCGAAAGCAGAAAACGGCAGCCCGGGGATGGCGAGAATAAGATGAGCAGTGGAGGCGGCCAGGATGTGATCACCACGTTGGGACCGGGCGCTGATTTTCGCCATGATTACGACTATCTGGCGGGCTATAAAGACAGAAGTGACAGGGAGCTGGAGCGCCTATTGCGCTTTCGACGCCACTCTGAAGGCGCCACCCGTGGTGCGATCGAAGAGAGAGTTGCGGAGCATTTCGATTCGCTGCGGAGGCGATTATTCGAATCACCCTATTATCGACGGGTTCTGAGCTCTGGTGGGCTTTCGCCCCGGGACCTCGGCAGGGTTTCTGATCTGGCGGCGTTTCCGACGTTGAGTCGCGCTATATTAGGCGAGCATTGGCGAGAAATTCCCGTGGTCGACGAGGAGTCGCGCGACTATTGCGACGCCGCATTGGTGCGCAGTTCGGGGAGCACGGGAGCCCCCATTCAGATCGTGCGCGATGGCTACGACCTGGTTCATATGTGGACCATGGTCCGCTATTGGGCCATTGTCGCAGAGGTCGATCTTCCGCCGGCGCCCGTGGTGGTACTGCTCTGTGATCTGCCCTCGGGGCTCGAATACCAGTCGCGACTTCCCACGTTGGACGGTGGAATGCTGTACCGGATCTCCACTCGCCAGCGCTGCCCGCAAAAACGGCTGGCGAGCGCTGATCCGGATATTCTATTTAGCGACCCCTCGGGGCTTCACTGGCTGCTGGGGCAGGGCGATGTCCCCACACCGCGGATGGTGCTTTCGTCGGCGCAATATCTGGGACCGGCAATGCGCGACGAGACGACGCGGAGGCTCGGCAGTCCGGTGATCAATTATTACTCCTCGAGTGAGACCGGTCCTATCGCGTGGGAGTGCCTCGGCCGGCCAGGTCATTTCCACGTCTTGTTGCCCGACGTATGGGTGGAGTCGCTTATGGGTGAGCTGGTGGTCACCCGGCTTCGTCCCTCCCTGGTGCCCCTGTTGCGATATCGAATGGGAGACGCCGGCCAGGTGGCGTTCGACGAGTGCGATTGTGGCTATAGGGGGTTGACGATTTCGGGTTTTTCGGGGCGGCGGGCCTGCGAGTTTGTCGGACCCGATGGCGACCGAGTGGACGCCTGGAAGCTGGCCCGCCTATTCAAGCACCGGGCCCTCGATGGTTTTCGGCTCACCCAGGTTGATCGCTGTGAGTTTTGCCTCGAACTTCTCTCTGCTGATGGTGGGACCGACGGTGGTCACCGGGACATCGACCAGGAGCTCATCGCGGCGTTGAAGCGGCTGGGATGGCGAGATCCGAAAGTGACGGTAGAGTACCCACGAGAGCTAACGGTGCGTGGACCAAAACCGCAGCCGTTTTGTCGTCAATTCGATGGGTAAACTCGACCAGCTGTCTGCCGCTATCGGACGTTGAGACGTACGTTTTAGTTGATTTTT